>CAIXHZ010000124.1 GCA_903919375.1 uncultured Actinomycetes bacterium
GATCTACTCTCAACCTTTGCCTTTGCCATCGTTGGCGCCCGCATTGCCGCAAGCCGCAATATGGATTACGGCGGAATAACTTTGATCGCAGCCACCGCTTCAATATCAGGTGGCACTCTTCGCAATGTATTTATTGGAGCCCAACCACCATGGTTGCAACACCCATGGTTATTTGCCTCAATTGTTTTAGCAGTTCTCCTAACCATATTTAGTAAGGATTCTGGACCGGTCGGAAGATTTATCTTGTCGCTAGATACCTTGGGTCTCGCTGTCGCAACAGTGTCGAGTGCAAACTACGCACTAAGCATGAACGCTAATTTTGTGGGGGCAGTGATTCTTGGATTAATCGGCGCTGTCACAGGTGGCCTGCTTCGCGATGTCCTTTGCCAGGTAGAACCAGTATTACTTCACCGTGAAACTATCGGTACCTCTTGTTTTGCCGGAGCACTTGTTTATGTTTCGCTCTATCACTTAAGCGCCCCAACAATCGTTTCAGTATTAGTCGGTGGCGCAGTAGTTGTATTGGTGCGCGAGCTCTCGATTAAGTTCAATTTAAACCTGC
Organism: uncultured Actinomycetes bacterium; assembly: GCA_903919375.1. Taxonomy (GTDB): domain Bacteria; phylum Actinomycetota; class Actinomycetes; order Nanopelagicales; family Nanopelagicaceae; genus AAA044-D11. Next base: position 563 of record CAIXHZ010000124.1, read on the forward strand.
CAAAAATTAAGTAGTAAAAGTAAAAGACCCGGCCTCCCTCAAAGCCGAGTCTTCGTACTTCTACGCAGCGAAAAATTAAGCGGCGATATCGTCGCGATCAAACTCCACGAAACTACGAGCTGAAGAATTAGCTGAAGCAAAGTTTGTGGTTGCCTGGGCTGGAACTCCGTAGTGAGCGGCGCGTTCATCGCAGCAAGGCTTTGCGGCATTAAGCGACCAACGGTCTTGATGGTGTTGTTCTGAGGTAATTGCTAATACGAATAGTGTTCCAAGGGAAAGAACTGCAAAAGCTGCTAGTGCGATCATTTTCATCTCCTTCATTTCGCTTTGGCCTTATGCCGTTTGCTGATGAAGTGAAGATTGCCCGCCCAACCTGAGGCGACTCTTTAATTACCCACAAACCAACCCCAGAGAGCCCCTAGAGATTCCTGAGAGGAAAATGCCCCTGCCTAGTGGTAACCAATGGACTTTGGGTACGATAACGACATGCGTAAAGTCCGAATACTCACCATATTCACGACTTTTTTTACCATTTTTTCTGGCTTTGTCTCATCCGCTCCATCAGCGAGCGCATTATTGACTCTCACTAACGGCACATCGATCGGAACATCGAATGCGGGTTTATATGCGATTCCTTCCGGAGTCTCTGCTGTTTACGTTATAGCTCAAGGCGGTGCTGGGGGTCTAGGTGGCCAAGACTGTGGATATGGTTGCAATTCTGCTAAAGGCGGTGCGGCAGGAAATGTAACCGGAGTTATTTCATTCTCAAGTGGAGATACTGCACTAGGTGTTTATCCAGGAGGTGCAGGCGGTACCGGAACAACTAGTGCATCAGGAAGTGGCGGCGGCAGCGCAGGTGCAGCAACTTTATCTGGGTATGGAGGAGGAACCGGAGGAAATGCTGGGTCGCAAGGTAGTTCGGGCGGCGGCGGCGGCGGCGGCGCTGCAACTGTAATAACAAAGAACAACACCACATCGATAGTTGCTATTGCCGCTGGAGCAGGTGGCGGCGGAGGTTCATGCAATGGATCGACTTGCTACAAAGATGGCGATTCAACTTTTTTAACAACAGGGCAAGGGACTGGCGGTAGTACTTCATCCGGTACCACCGGCGCGAATGGCGTGCCTACAATTTCCACAAGTAGTAGCGGTCAATGTTCTGCATCGAATGATGGCGGTGGTGGTGGCGGCGGCGGCGGCGGTTCGCAAGGTGGCGGCGGGGGCGGACTTTACGTAAACGGCAGTGAATGTGGTGGTTATGCCGGTTACAGGGGCAGCAACGGCACCTCTGGATTGGCCTCGGTTGCTAGTAACTCAACGACTTCAGCTGGAATCACTGCCGCAGGATATGCACAAGTTTATTTCCTTACGCTTACCCCGGCATCCTCTTCTAAATCTGTCGCATGGGGAACAACAGATACTGATCAAATAAGTGTTACAGGTGGGGCAGGTACATGTTCTAGCGCCACAATTTCGCCGACAGTAACTGGAATAACTCTTACCAACACTAGCACCTGCACACCCACCATAAATATTGGCCGAGGTGCTGGAAATATGGTTTCTACAACTTCTTATACCGAAACCGTTACGGTTACTGGTAGTTATGGTGAGGTAACTTCGACAACGGTAACGATAACAATCACGGCTTCGGACACTGTATGTTCGCCAACTACTTCCACAACCGGTGGCGTAACTATCGATACCTTCACTTATTCCTCTGGATCTTATTTGCAATGCGGAATTTCATTACCCGCAACAACAATGCAATATTTGGTTGTTGGTAGTGGTGGCGGAGGAGGCATGCGGGGCGGCGGCGGCGGTGGTGGTGGTGTAGCGTCTGGAATAGAAACAATCACGGCGGGTTCATATGAAATTAGAGTTTCACAAGGTGGCGCCGGTGCTACTAGCAATTGTGGTTTTGGCGGAAATGGTGATTGGTCGTGGATAGCAGATTCAAATAATCAGCAAATGGTTACTGCTGGCGGCGGCGGCGGCGGCGGCGGATTGTGTGCTGGATATTTGAACGGTCAAGATGGAATTACTCCGCATGGTGGATCTTGGGACAGCGTCGGGGGTAACGGCGGCGGCGCCGGCGCAAACTATTTTGACAACACCACGAATCGGATTGGAACTGGTGGCGCAGCGGGAACCGGGCAAGGAGCTAACAATTCCGGCTACGTTAGAACCTCTTACTCCGGTGGTGATAGTTATAACTGTTCTTACGGAACTTTCTCAGCGGCTCATCCAAACAATTTATATCGTATAACCGCTGGAGGTGCTGGTGCGGGGGGATCAGGTAACGACAAGGGTCACGCATCTAATTTCTCCGGATGTGATTCCTCGCCAAACTTAGGTTTTATACCTTACGGAGGTTCGGGAGTTTCAAATTCAATATCTGGGGGACCTTCTTACTACGGCGCAGGTGGCGGTGGATCTGATGGTCGCCTTTCCATCGAATGTAGTTCATATCATGCAAAGGGCCGCGGAACGGGAGGCAGCGGTGTTGGTGGAAATGGACTTGGCTTTTGTGACGCAAACGGAAATTCAATTACTAAGTTACCTGCAACGAATGGAGCTGCCAATACAGGTAGTGGCGGCGGTGGTGGTATCGACGGAGTTTACGGTGATGTAAGTGGCTCCGGTGCTGCGGGTATTGTGATTATTCGTTTCATCACAGCAGCTCCGGTAATTTCTAGTGTTCAGTGCGACACTCGCACTGCCCTATTCTCAAATTTTATTGAAACTACGACTGCTGGCGTGACGGATACTTTTACGGTTGCCACAGGATCAATTGCAAACAGCGTACTCACCAGAACTTACCAATGGCAACAATCAACCGATGGTGGCACAACATGGACAAATATTTCTGGTGCGACAGGTAGTTCCTATTCTCGTTCTGCGACTTTAGGCGCGAACGGTTTTAAATATCGAGTAGTTGTCACCGACACTGATAGTGAAAGCGGGTTATCTTTAACAAGCACCTCGAGTGCGATCACTAGCTATGTCAACAGTGCGATAACTTTTAGTTCCCCAACAAATCTTTCATATAAATATGGTGCGGCTGGGGTTGTGACCCAAACAGCAACTGCATCAAATGGGACTGGAGCGATAAAATTTACTTATACTTTTTCGACGGCAGCCAGGTCGGGTACAACAACATTTGACACTGTAACTTCAAATACGCTCAAAGAGACTATAACTTCTTCTGCTTTTTTCCCCGGAACTTACGTTGAAACTATAACTGCAACAGATTCTGTAACCGCTTCCACTTTTGAAACTTTAACAATTACAGTCTCACTTGGAGATACTGTTACCGTTACAGCAGGATCGCCTTCCGCAATAACATATAGCCCCACAATGACGGTGCCTGCTAATAGTTTTAGTTCTTCCGGATTGGTTGGCGCAGATACAGTCACAGTCACCTACGCATATTCCGCACCATCGCCTACTTGCGCTAATGGTGGAACTTGTTCGCTGGGTGATACCGGACCAGGTGGCGGTAAAGTCTTTTACATTTCTGGAAGCACCTATTACGAAGCTGCACCAAAAACTTGGTACTCAACTGTTACTTACAATGGTTCGACCTATGCAAATCAGAACGTACCTTTTTGCGCAACTGCAGCAAACCAAGTAATAAATCCTTATAACCCGCCAGATACATCAACCCCTTCTTCGGGGTGGGGCGGCGGTCTTGCCAACACCTCAAAATTCAGCCCCTACTGCGCGGGCGGTGCGATAGGTCTTGCCAAGTCTTATGTGGGCGGTGGAAAAACTGATTGGTACGTCCCTGATGCTGGTGAACTAGATGCAATAGCAACCTACTTCGATTCAAATGGTGGCTATTCGGCAGAGTTTCCAACACCAACCTCGCCATTTTATTGGTCCTCTAGTGCAACATACGTTGGTTCACCATACATTTGGATTGTTACGCAAAGTTATTTGAATAATGGGAGTTGGGCAGGCGGCGCTGGTGCTTACAACTCAACTGGTGGCGGCACAATCATTCCTATTAGACAGTTCACTGCCACAAATTTGGGTGGCGTAGTTTCAGGCGGATTACCAATAAGTGCTGGAACTTTTACGATCACCCCAACGGCGACTTTTACTACTGGATCAGCTAGCAATTATGTTGCCGTGAACTACGTGACAGGATCCTTGACCATCAACAAAGCAGCACAGGCGCTGTTGCGTGTTAATAATCTAAACACACTGGCTTTCGATCAGATAGCCAACGTCGCGTACTCGTTATCAGCCGTTGGTGGCTCAGATACCGGAACTGTGACATTCAATGTTTCAAATGGCACTGGAACAACTTGCACGATGCCTACTGCCACTTCGGTTCTTTCAACCGCAGTTGGAACTTGCAAAGTTAGCGTGACTAAGGCTGCAACTATTAATTATTTATCTGCCACATCAGATACCGCGACAGTATCTTTCATTCTCTTCTTGGTCCCATATTCACCAGCTGCTGCCCCCGGATCTGGAACCATTTCGTTGCCATACACTCCACCAACTCCAAGTATTGATCCCGACCAAGTTCCCACCTTTACTTATGCAAATTACTCAGCTCAGAAGAATACGACGCTAACCATTTCGGGATCTGGATTTACTGGAATTAATGAAGTCGACTTTGATAGCGGTGAAGTTGTAATGGTGACCCCGACAAATAACACCACGATAAGTTTCACAGTTCCAAGTACGGCTCAAAGTGGCCCACTGATTTTGGTTAAAACACGATCAAATGGGTCGCAATTGTTTGCGCGAACAGATTTCACACTTCTTCCATGAGTCTTGAATCTAGGATGGATAATCCTGAAAACGAAAGCTACAGGTCAAAACACCCACGTAGGTTTCTTGCTTTAATTTTTGCCGGACTTCTTGCAATTTCTACAACCGTTGCGGCATCTGTAACTTTAAACAAGGGACAAAAACTTGAATTCGGGCAAGGTATTTATCAAATAACCGCCTGCGACCAATTTGTATCGGTATATCTGACACCAAGCGCTGCAATTTATGCATCAGATGGCTCTTACACCGGCAGCGGTTACTCAAATGTTGGAAACATACGCATTAGTGGGCTAGATCCAATTGGATGCGCCGGCACAACAATTCGAGTGAAACTTTACACAAATGGAAATTCGAATCCACTTCAGATTTATACCGACACCTCTACCGCGGCTAATCAATCAAGCGGTAGCGGATTTACTCAGATGGTTTGGGTAATTAACAAAACGCCACAGGCGAGTATTTCAAATGACATCACATTGCTCGATGAAAATGGAGCGAACATCGGAAGATTTGATTCAAAGCAATATTTAAAATATTCAGCGGCGACCGGTGACTGGACCGATATTTTTACCTATCCAAGAGCTGCAGTTCTACAAGTTAACTCATTAACTATTGAGAGTGCGGC
>CAIXHZ010000125.1 GCA_903919375.1 uncultured Actinomycetes bacterium
GATCTACGTTCGCGCCGATCACACTCGCGGCGATGATCGCTCCTATGACATGAAGATCCCCGTCACCTTTAAAAAGTAACTCCCCTAACTCAAAAATCCTCACATAAAAATCCCCAACCAAAGAAGAGAAAGAAGAGAAATGAAGAAGCTCAGCATCGCAGTTGCAGCACTCGCTCTTATCGCCATCGGTGCTCCGGCATCGCAGGCAGCCTCGCCTGCCACTGTTACTTTTGTAGCAGCCACGGGTGCACCTCTGGCCTCACAAACCTTGTCTGGATTAAACCCCAATGGCGATTATGTTTACCTAACGCTGGGAAATTTTCCAACAAATAGAGGTTTGTATATTTTTGAATCCATTCAACCCTCAGCTGGAATGCGGCCCACTGCCGCCCAAACAAATGGTGCGTCGGAACAGTGGATTACAAATGCTGTCGGCGGAACAGCAAAGCCCACAGATATCGTCAAAATTCCAGTGAATGCCACCTGGACTGATTGCACTCACCAAGTTTGCGGAATTCATATCGAATTCGATCATGATTCAACTGCGGATATGAGCCAGGACCAGTTCTTCCCCATCACATTCGCAGCCACTGGTACAACTACTGCAGCAGCAACTTCTGCTCCCGCAGTGACCTTCTCCGCCCAGATCGACGGTATGGAGCTCTCCTCGACTAAGCCAAATACCCTTAATTACGAGATGCCAAAGTATGTTGTCGTGAAAACTTCAGATGGTGAACCAACAAATCTCTCAATTACTGCCGATCCATCCGGCAAAGTCTTTTGTACTATCGCCAATAATTACATCAAGTCCCTTGCTGCAAATGGTTTCTGCAACTTGCACATAACCGTGGGATCAGGTGCTCAAGCCAACTTCCCATTTATGTTGGCACCAGGAACACAGAGCCTTGCCTCTGCACTTCCTGCAACACTCAAACTGGGTAAGAGCGTCACTCTTGCAACCATGACCAACTTTGGTGAGAAGATTTCTTACACCGTTAACGGTTCGAAGAACTGTTCAATCAAGGGTGCCAAGCTCACCGCAGTAAAGAACGGTGCTTGCTTGGTGAAGTATTCGGCACCAGCAGGTGTGAATTACCCAGAACTTATGGGAAGCAGTGTTGTGAAGGTCAGTAAGTAATTAAGTAAGAAGTATTACTTCACAGCAAGGGCCCTGAGTCCAGCGATCGCAAAAGTAACTGCGTTCTGGATTTCGGGTCCGGCAATGTTTCCAGATTCAATGCGAACTGATGCCGCATAGGTAACGCTCTGAAGAAAAGCAGCGGCGCCTTGGAGATCAGAAATACCAGTCTCGGAGAGTGCTTCACGAAGTGGAGCGATGAGTTTTCGGTGGCCAAGTGAAATCTCTTCCTTGCGATAAGTAGGTGTGGTCACAGTGTTGAGCGACTTCACCAACATATGGCGGCCATCCTCGACGTAGCGCAGACCTTCGGCGATCCAGAGGCTGATTTTTTCAAAGGGATCGGTGGCGCCTTTAATTGCATCAGCTAGGCGATCGGTGTAGTAATCGAGCTCTTCAATGACTAGATCTGCAACCAAATCAGCTGAACTCGAGAAATATTCATAGATAGAACTGCGTGATAAGCCGGCCTTAGCAGCCACTGCTGCAACAGTGATGGCTTGGGCACCTTCGGTGAGAGCAAGCTCTATCGCCGCTGCCATTAACTGTTGGCGGCGTAGTTCGCGGTGGGCCATGAGGCTCGGGGCTTGGATTTTAGGCATTTAATTCACGCACGGAATTCCATTGCCTTCAACTGCTTTGCCATTGGCTTGGGCAGAGAAGTTAATCTTCTTGGCAGTTGTGGTGTCGGTGGGTGCTGGAGTTGCACCAACTTTTGGATAGAAGAGATTTTGGACAAATGCTTTAACCGCAACGGGGTCGATCTCATTAACGCTCTGGCCATTGATCATGCCGTACTTAAGAATCGGTGTGGTGTGGAAGGTGATGTGGCCACCAGTTAATGCTTTTGCTTGTGGCAAGAAGCCGAGCACATCCCAGCCTTGGTCGATGACAACATCCTTCTTGGCAACATTGAGAAGCGCTGAAATCTTTCCGATATCGCCAAAGATGCCTTGGGTGCGGAACTTAGTAATCACGCCAGTGATAAATGCTTGTTGGCGGTGGGTGCGATCGAGGTCACCATTGGGAAGTCCATGACGTTGGCGAACGAACTTAAGTGCATCTGCGCCAGTAATTGTTTGTAGGCCGGCTGGGAAAACCGCGCCAGAGTATTGCTTATCGTTAACGGCATGATTCAAACAGACCTGAACACCGCCGAGCGCGGTTGCGAGATCATAGAAGCCCACTAGGTTTACTTCAGCAAAGTGATCGATCGGAACACCAAGCAATTGCGTGATGGTCTGGATTGTTGCGGTACGACCAGCTTCACGGCTCTGTTGTTCGCGCAGCGGATTGGGAACGCCGGCCTTAATTAATTTAAGCTCGGCATAATATTTAGCAAGGCCGTAGGCCTCTTTAATCTTGTGGCCACCAAGTCCAGGTACTTGAACATAGTCATCGCGCGGAATGGAAACGGCAACTGCCTTCTTGCCACCAGCCGGGATGTGAATCAAGATCATGGTGTTGGTGTTGTAACCACCAATAGAACTAGAAGAGCCCACATGCATGATGTCGAGAAGCTTGCGAGGCAAGTTATTGCCATTGTTATCGCGACGTGAATCTAGGCCGAGCAAAAGAATGTTGGTATCGCCACCGCTGGATTGGGTTGCGCCATTGAGCGCCTTGGAACGAGGGATAGCTTTGCTCGCGGTGTTAGAGACAAAGTAGGTCGCACCTGAGGCTATGACCAGTCCTAAAGAAGCGGTAACCGCAATTCTCTTTAACCATACGCGCATGATCCCAATAGTAACGAAGATCCCTTATTAGACTTACCTGTATGAGTAGCCCCAGCCCAATTGCACGCTTCAATACCGCCCTGGCCGCAAAGATTACGGGCGCAGTCGCCACCATGTGGTGCGCATATATCTTTGCTGCTATCGCATTGATCTCACTGCCAGCAGCTCTCAAAACTGGAAATGCCATCACGATTGTGGCTTGGGTCGCACAGACCTTTCTCCAGTTAGTTCTCCTCTCGATCATCATGGTCGGTCAAAATGTGGCTTCAGCCTCAGTAGAACAGAAGATCAATGAGACCCACACCGCATCTCTGGGTGAGTTTGAGCTCGCTAAAGAGGCTCGCCTCTTGGCCAATCAAGAACTCGCCGAACTCAAAGAGATAGCGAGTGAGATTCACCGCGTAATTCGTGATTTAGAGGCGAAGAAGTAAAAAACCTCTCAGGAAACTTTACGGATTTTCTTTTAGAATCTCAGGGTTGGTGGATTTAACTTTCCACCTGTAAGTCCGCATTTCTATGGAGGAGAGCTATGAAGAGTTCACTGGGAAAGATTGCGATCGGTTTTGTCCTTGGAAGTGTTGTCGCTGGCGGCGTTGCAACCGCAGCCGGAACTTTCAGTGGCAGCAATGTCGTAAAAGCTTGCGTCGACAATAAGACCAACGCCATCTACGCCACATCTACTGGCGTCTGCCCCGCTACTCGGACACTTGTCACCTTAGGAAATCAGAGCACAACAACACCGACCAACACCACCGCAACAGCGAGTGCCGCTACTGATCTGCCTTCAATCAAGAGTGTTGTCGCAAAAGTTTCACCAGCAGTCGTCACCGTCAATGTCACGACCTCATCGGGCGGAGATACCGGTTCTGGTTCAATCCTCAAATCAAATAGCAGTACAAGTTGGATCATTACCAACAATCACGTCATCGATGCTGCTGCTGGCGGCGCCGGAACAATTTCCGTTGAGCTCGATAATGGCGATGATGTCGATGCCACCATTGTGGGTCGCGATACCAACTACGACTTAGCGGTCCTTAAAATTAATCGTGGCAATCTTCCTGTGCTCGCATTAGGCGACTCTTCCTCACTCGCTATTGGTGATTCGGTCATTGCCTTTGGTTCACCACTTGGTCTCGATCACACCGTGACCGCCGGAATTGTTTCCTCACTCAACCGCCCCGTAACAACTGGCACAACTGGTACCGAGTCCTATGTTGATGCCATCCAGACTGACGCTGCTATCAATCCAGGTAACTCAGGTGGCGCTCTGACCGATGCGATGGGTCGAATTGTTGGCGTTAACTCGGCGATTGCATCACTGGGTTCATCCTCAGTTTCCAGTCAATCCGGATCAATCGGATTAGGTTTTGCAATTCCTATTAATGAAGCGATGCGCGTCTTCAACGAGATCGTCGCCACTGGCCATTCCACTCGCCCAGTGCTTGGCGTCTACTTTGACAACACCTACACCGGTAAGGGCGCAAAGATTTTGAAGCTTACCACCGGTGCTACTCCCGACGCAGCCGAGAAGGCTGGAATTGTGGCTGGCTCAATCATCACAGCTATCGATGGCACCAAGATCACCGATCAAGTATCGGCGATTGTGAAGATTCGCTCCTATGCACCGGGTGCAACTGTCTCAGTGACGGTGACGCTTCCTAGTGGTGGCAGCAAGAGCTACACAGTGGTCTTGGGATCAGCGGTCTCAAACTAATGAAGACTGTTCTCTTCTCCGCCGTGGGGCTGATTGCGATTTTGGTACTCGCTAAATCAGCCTCATCGGGTGAGGGCAAGAAGAAGTAAGTTAGAAGCGATCTCGAATCGCCCATAGATCTGGGAAGATCGGATTAAAGAGCGTCGAGCTTAGATAACCAACGCCACTTGATCCGCCAGTACCTAGCTTTGCACCGATCGTGCGTTCGACCATCTTCACATGGCGATAGCGCCACTCTTGCAAGCCTTCATCAATATCGACCAAGCGTTCGCAGAGCATGGCGCTCTCAGGATCATTGTGATGAATATCGACGAGCAAATCTTGCACCTGGCTATTTGGGGTGTAGTGCTGAGCGAAATTACGTTCTAAATATTCAGCGGGCACAGCATGGCCACGCTTTGCCAGATATACCAAAGTGGAATCCCAGAGCGAGCGATTCTTAGTAATGAGCTCGATCCGATCCTGATCCACCTGCGGCAAGTGGCCGGCCATTTTGGAATCGCGACGCCCAAGAATTGCTTCGACTTCACGGAATTGCGCTGATTGGAAACCAGATGAAGAAGAAAGTCGGCCGCGGAAAGAATTAAATTGCAGCGGCGTCATTGTCTCCAAGATATCGACTTGCGAAACACAAACTTTAAGAATTGAACGAACGCGACCCAAGATCGACATGCTGCGATATGTGTCGCCCGCTTCCAAACTTGCTTTAGCAGCGATCAATTCGTGAAGCAGTTGCTTGAACCAGAGCTCATAAGTCTGGTGAATAACGATAAAGAGTAGCTCGTCGTGTTCAGGGCCATCAGAGAGTGGTCGCTGTAACTGGAGGAGTTCATCGACTGCCAAATAGGAAGCGTAGGTTAAGGCTGGATCGTGTTCGGCGCTCATGTCACGCGGTTCCCATCGATCTCGATCTTCTCGTATTGGCGGGTGGAGACTAAATCGCGAAGTCGTTGGAAGCCATCCCAGACTTCGGTATATGAGGTTGCAAGCGGTGAAATTGCCACGCGGATCGAGTTAGGAACTCGGTAATCAGGAATAACGTTGGCGAATTTACGAAGCGCCACTGCAATGCGTTTGGCATCGGGGTGAACCAACGAGATATGTCCGCCACGCTCTTGGGGATCGCGTGAAGTATTGAGAGTAAAGCCAAGGTCGGCGAGCCAAGCGTCATAGAGACCAATCATCATCTCTGTGCCCGTGGCACACTTCTTCGCGATTTGATCAATACCTGCCTCCTCGATCATGCCAAATGCGCTTTGAATACAGCGCAGACCAATCAGAGAAGGACTAGCAATTTGGAAGCCGCGAATGTCACTCGACTTTTCAAAGTTCGGACCCATTTCGAATTGATCGGCTTGTGCAAACCACCCTTGAATCGGAACTTGGAGTTCGGCTTGTAGGCGCTTGGAGACATACAACCAAGCAGGTGCACCTGGGCCAGAGTTTCCGTATTTGTAGGTACATCCCACTGCGAGATCCACGCCATCGTTATCAAAGTTCATTTCAATCGCGCCTACGGCATGAGCGGCGTCCCAGAGAGATAAGGCACCGAAGGAGCGAACTAAATCTGTAATTTCTTTGATGGGGTTGCGGCCGCCGCCTCGATATTGAATGACTTCAAGTGTTACTAGTGCAACATCGTCAGAGAGGTAGGGCTTGAGCATTTCTGGGGTGATGCGTTCTCCAATTGCCTCACTCTCGTTATCAATGACAACGAGCTTGAGTCCAAGTCGATCGGCATAGCCTTGCAGGATGTAGCGATCGGTCGGGAAGTTTGCGGCATCGATAATGATGGTCTTGCGGCCTGGACGAGCGCGAAGAGCTGCGCCAACCAATTGATAAAAGTTAACTGAGGTTGTGTCACATGCCAGCACTTGGCCCGGGCCAGCGCCTAGAGTCGCGCGACCAATGAGATCGCCAGTGGGTTGTGCTTCATCGATCCAATGGCCCCAACCATCAACGACCTCTGCGCCCCATTCATTGAGCATGAAGTTATTAACCAGCTCAACTGTTCTTTTCGGCAGCCGACCCAGTGAATTGCCATCGAGGTAACACATCTCGGGGTCGGTGATAACAAATTGCTCTTTATAGCCGGCAAGTGGGTCCTTGGCATCAAGGTCCAAGGCGTATTGGCGATCGGTAATGGACATGTCCGCACTCTATTACTCTTAGGCTGTGGCTGGAAAAAATCTCCTTAATTTAGAGTCTGTCTCTAAGGCCTTTGATATCCGCCCACTTCTCGACGGCGTATCCCTGGGGGTTAACGAAGGCGAACGGATCGGCGTTGTAGGTCGCAACGGTGGTGGCAAGAGCACGCTGATCAAAGTCATGGCTGGGATTGAGCCAGTGGATTCTGGCCGAGTGGCTAAAGCCAATGCTGTAAATGTGGGAGTGCTCTCGCAAATCGATAGCGCAGATGCGGGCGCACTTGTTCGCGATGTAGTGCTTGGCGAAAAACTTGAACACGAGTGGGCGCGGGATGCATCGGTCCGTGAAATCCTGACCGGTCTCTTTGGCGGATACACCCCAGTATTGCTTGATCGCGAATTTGAATCGCTCTCCGGTGGCGAACGTCGCCGCGTGAATTTAGCGAAGCTGCTCATCGGTGAGTACGACTTAATTCTGCTAGATGAACCAACCAACCACTTGGATGTCGAAGGCGTTGCTTGGCTGGCCGAACATATTAAATCGCGTACGAAATTAGCAGTCGTCGTCATCACTCACGATCGCTGGTTCTTGGATGAAGTCTCAGAGCAAATTTGGGAAGTCGTCGATGGCAAAGTTGCTGCCTACGAAGGTGGCTACTCAGCCTACGTACTTTCCAAGGCGGAACGCTCTCGACAAATTTCGGTTGAAGATCAGAAGCGAAATATGTTGATCCGCAAAGAATTGGCGTGGCTGCGACGCGGCGCACCGGCCCGAACTGCAAAACCAAAATTCCGAATTGAAGCTGCAAATACTTTGATCGCCAACGAACCGCCACCGCGCAATGAAAATGAACTTCTCAATTTTGCATCCAACCGACTAGGCAACACAGTTTACGAATTGCATCACGCCGTTATCAACGCCGGCGACAAGCAATTGCTCGATGATATTTACTGGAATATCGGACCAGGTGATCGGATTGGCATCGTTGGCGTTAATGGCGCTGGCAAGACCACCTTGCTTCGCGCACTAACGGGCGATGTAAAGCTGAGCGGCGGAAAGTTAGTTACTGGCGTTACCGTGAAAGTGGCATTCCTTTCACAACACTTAGAAGAGCTCGACCCCACCTGGCGCGTGCTGGAAGCGGTCGAGAAAGTGGCGAATCATGTTCAACTCGGCAATGGTAAAGAGATGTCAGCCTCTCAGCTCTGTGAAAAGCTTGGTTTTAATACTGACTCCCAGTGGACTCCTGTCGGGGATCTCTCCGGTGGAGAACGCCGTCGCCTGCAATTAACGCGGCTTTTGATGGATAGCCCCAATGTTTTACTGCTTGATGAGCCCACCAATGATTTCGATGTGGAGACACTCACGGCGCTGGAAGACCTGCTGGATTCCTTTGGCGGAACGTTGCTGGTTATTTCTCACGACCGATATTTCCTCGAACGGGTATGCAATACCTTTGTTGGATTGCTAGGCGATAAGAGTTTGCGTGAATTGCCCGGCGGAGTCGATCAGTATTTGCAGATGCGTCATGAGAATCTACAGACCAATTCGCCCGCGGCGAACAAATCTAAAGGTTCGAATATTGTGGAAATCAAAACGCTCAAGAAAGAGATCGCCAAATATGAACGTCAACTTGAGAAAGTTGATGAAGAGTTACTTACTCTTGAAAAGGCGCAAGTGGATCTTGCCTTTGATCACGAAAAACTCAGTGGTGTAATGGCTGAGCTAGCAGCGGCTCACCTTCGCAAGAGTGAGATCGAAGAATCTTGGTTATTGGCGACTACGCAATTGGAGGAGCTCAGTGAGTAAGCGATCGCAACATGCCGAACTCGAACTCCTTGCATTAGTTTCCGGTGCGATGATTGCGATGCAATCGCGGGCAAACGGCGAGCTCTCCCATCGACTCGGAAATAGCACCGAGGCGGCTCTGATCTCCTTTTCATCCGGACTGATCATCGTCAGCATCGCTGCTCTCTTTTATAAGCCGATTCGTTCTGGTCTTTCGCAATTGCGCGTTGCTGTGAAGGCAAAGCAGATCCCGAGATGGCGACTCTTTGCCGGGATGCTTGGTGGAACATTCGTTGCACTTCAAACGAGCGTCGTTCCGATCATTGGTGTCGCGCTTTATTCGGTGGCATCGATCGCGGGCCAGACAGCAATGTCCCTGGTCGTGGACCGAATTGGCTTAACCGGCGGTGGCAAAAAGCAGATCACACCTCGCCGAATTGCAGCCGCAGTCATCACCGTTGTTGCGGTCTTAGTCTCTGTCTGGGATCGCCTCGATAAAGTGAACTTCTCGATCATGGCGGTGGCACTCTCTGGCGCCGCAGGAGCGTTCGTGGGTGTGCAGCGCGCGCTCAATGGTCAGATTAATGAACATTCCGGGCAGAGTTTTGCGACCTCATTCTTAAACTTTGTTATGGGAACGACCTTCTTGGTCTTTGTTTTAGCGCTCCGTGTGGCTTTCCAGCACCAGCATGTGGCTGCTCTTGCGCATGGTCCGTGGTGGATCTACACCGGTGGCAC
>CAIXHZ010000126.1 GCA_903919375.1 uncultured Actinomycetes bacterium
GAATCGTCAACCTAGGCGATGGTTCCCAGCCGAAGTCGCATCACATGGATCGCAGATTCCACGTGCCTACGAATTTGGTGGCAGCGATACAGATCTTCGTCCGCAAAGTGCAAGCGGCGCTCAATGTCTCGTTGCCGGTCTAGATAACTGCCTGGTGGCATGGCCTCTCAATCAGCAAATCACATATGGAATGCAGTTACGAATTGCCCACCCGATACAGGGATGGCTCCATGGTCGGATAACTGACCCGGCAATCTCCACCGAAACTTCTCCACATGGCTTTTCGCATTTGAAGATGCAGGGACTGCCCGTTCAAGTTCCCACGCTCTTTGTTAGTACCCCGTGGCTGACGGCAAGTGATGCCATCAAGCAAAGATTTGGTACAGAACCTAGTGGTTGCTGTGGAATGTCCTCTAGGGGCATGTATGAATCTGCAGGACGAAACCAGAGCAGCGGCCAGATGGTCTCCGATTTAAATATGTGGCTCCCTTATGCGAAGGACACCGCAAGCGCTACACCTACATATTGGATTGTTCGTACCATCTCAGATGCCATCTCCGGAGGGCAGAAGTGTCTGATTAATGGCGCGGTAAATGGCATAGCCACCACCAACGCGACGGCTTACACCTCGGGCGCACCAATCTTCAATCAGAAGCTCAAGACGTTGGATTATCAAGTAGCATCACCGCACTTTAACGTTGCCGGTGTTCCCAATATTGGTAACTACAACTTACAGATCAGATCTGATGTTGCTCGATGTATATATGGCTTCACGAAGGCCCCGATTTCAGCAACGGTTTCAATCATTTCTAATAATGGTGTCAGTCAAGTAGCAACGACCACCCTAAGCGAAAAAGGGGGCTGGCTGTATTTGAAAGCGGCAGGATTTAGCTATTCAAATCCAACTGTACGAGTGGCATTTACTCAAAAGAAATTAACCCCGATGAAGAAAGTGCCGATCAAACGCTAACGTGTGAGTTCAGTTTTAGCGTTGGACTAAAGAGCGTCGCTTCCGCGCTCGCCGGTACGGACGCGAACGACGGTATCGACGGGAACGACCCAGACCTTGCCATCACCGATATTGCCGGTCTTGGCAGCGTTGATGATGATGTCGAGAGTGGATTCCAGATCAGCGTCATCGACGAGAACTTCGATGCGCACCTTCGGGATCAAATCGATGGTGTATTCCGCGCCGCGGTAGATCTCCTTGTGGCCCTTCTGGCGGCCAAAGCCACTGGCCTCAGAGACAGTCATGCCGAGAATGCCGGCAGTTTGGAGAGCGTTCTTTATATCCTCAACGCGAGGAGGCTTCACGATTGCGGTGATGAGTTTCATGGTCTTCTCCTTGTTGGTTGAGGGCTTAAAAAGTATGAAGTTGGATCAGATTTACCGAGTAACAAAGGTGCTGATGTCGTATGCAGATTCGGCATGGATCGTGGTGTCGAGTCCTTCGAGTTCGACATCGCGATGAACGCGGAATCCGATCGTCTTCTGGATAAAAGTAGCGATGATCCAGGTGACTGTGAAGGAGTACGCCGCGGCTGAAAGCGCCGCAATAATCTGCTTGCCAAGAAGTGAAGGCGAGTGTGAAACGAAGAGACCGTTGGCACCAAGGGCGTTAACTGACTTGGTAGCGAGCAATCCGATAGCAATCATGCCAACAAAGCCACCGATACCGTGGACTCCTACAACATCCAATGAGTCGTCATAATTGAACTTGTACTTGCGTGAGACGCCCCAAGCACAAGCAACGCCACCGGCAAGACCAATCACGAGCGCGCCAAGTGGTGTAACAAATCCGCATGCTGGTGTGATGGCAACCGCACCCGCAACTGCGCCAGAGGCCGCTCCGAGAGTGGTGGCCTTGCCCTCGCGAAGTCGCTCATATGCAAGCCATGACATCGATGCCGCAGCTGTTGCGACTTGGGTGTTGATCATCGCAGTTGCAGCGAGGCCATTGGCAGCAAGTGCGCTACCGGCGTTAAATCCAAACCAACCGAACCACAACATTCCAGCACCAAGAAGTACGAGTGGCATATTGTGCGGGCGCATCGGATCGCGCTTAAAGCCATTGCGCTTACCTAAAACAATCGCAAGGGCGAGTGCTGCTGCACCTGAATTAATTTCAACAACAGTTCCGCCAGCAAAGTCGAGCGCGCCTAGACGATCAACGATCCAGCCACCTTTGCCACCTTGTGATGCAAAGGCCCAGTGCGCGATCGGTACATAGACAAGTGTTAACCAGATGCCAGTGAAGAGAACCCAGGCTCCGTACTTCGCACGATCTGCAATTGCGCCAGAGAGAAGTGCGACGGTGATGATCGCAAAGGTAAGTTGAAACATCGAGAAGGCGAGTGAAGGAATGGTGTGCCCAGGTGCGCCGATCACTTCATCCAAAGTATGAGCAAGACCGATATTGCGGAAGTTGCCGATAAAGCCGCCGCCGGCATCTGGTCCAAAGGTCAATGAATATGCATATAAGACCCAGAGAATTGTGGTGGTGCC
>CAIXHZ010000127.1 GCA_903919375.1 uncultured Actinomycetes bacterium
ACCTCAGCGGAGGCGATCCGCATTATCTTGCCGAAACACTCTCCGGGACTCCCGTATGGGCCGCCATTGAAAACGCTTGGCGATCAGGTTCATCGTTGGCTGGGTGCAGTGCCGGCGCTATGGCACTTGGACCGGATATCCCTAATTTTAGAAAGATGAAAGAAGAGGGCAGTGTTGGCTTAGGAGTAATTCCTCACATTCGCACCATTCCGCATTACAACAAATTCTTTGGCTGGATTCCTGACTTTGCTACACAGAAATTCTTAAAAGCTCCACCGCATATCACCGTGACGGGAATCGATGAAGATACTGCGATGTGGAGTGATGATTTGAGCCATTGGACTGTCAGTGGGAAGAGCGCCGTTCACCTGCTTACTGGAGACCAGTCGGGCAAACACGTACATGGTGAAACTTTTAGCTTCGTCGGTTAACTATTTCTTGGCTTCTGCAATCACAGAGCGAATTTGGTCTGCATGCTCGCGTGGATGACGCGTGTAGGTATCGATCCAATCAACAATCGAATACTCCCCCGATTCAGAATGAACACCTGAAAGCGCCAATTGATCTGCATGCAAGCGACGGAAAATTATCACCGATGCTTCACGTACGGCCTTGATAACGGCAAGCGATGGTCCGATGGGCAAAACTTTATAACCCAACGTTTCATTCTCTCCCCAACCGCCTTCGTCATAACCTTGGATGAGTGTGCCGGGCTCAGCAATTAATCGGCGCAGCCTCGCATATGACTGGGTTTCGCTATCCGCCACGTGATGGATTATCTGGCGAGCGTTCCATTGACCTTCAATCGCGAGATCGAGGTCTGCCTCGGATAAACCAGCTGCTACGTTGAGGAATTCACTTGTGGCCGATTCATATCCAGCCGACAACTCTGAAATGTTCATAACGCAAAGCCTAGCGGTAGGCTCGCTGCATGAGTATGGAGATTAACAAACACGACGCAGCATGGGTTTCGCAATTTCTCGCATCACGCCGAAGCACTCGCTCCTTTCTCCCGACTCCCGTGCCTCAAGAATTGCTCGATCAGATTCTGACCGACGCGCTCACCGCTCCTAGCTGGTCAAATACTCGTCCCTTCAAAATTGCTGTTGCTAGTGGCGCAAAGCGCGATCGGATTAGCGCCGAATTTCAAGCCCGCTGGAATAACGTCGCCAAGCATTTAGCGGCTGGCAAGTGGGGGAAGCTCACCTTGGCACTCAAGCGCTATGGCCTTCCGACTAGCAATCGGATTGTGAGTAAGCCTTACCATGACGATCTCAAGCCAGGTTCATTGCGACTCGGGGCAGAACTTTTCGGAACTCTCGGTATTGCTCGAGATGATCGCAAAGCTCGCGATGCTTGGTGGGGAACCAACTACAACTTCTATGGCGCACCTACAGAACTCTTTATCTACATCCATAAGAGTTTAGATATTTTCGCTGCTAGCGATGCTGGATTGATGATGGAAAATCTGGCACTCTCAGCGCACGCCCACGGTCTTGGCACTTGTATGCAAGGCGCCGTTGCCATCTGGGACGACGTTGTTCGCGAAGAGTTTGAAATCTCGAAAAATTATCGTTTGCTCTGCGGCATTGCGATTGGGTATCCCAGTGATGCCAAAGACAATACCTTTAAGGCACACAGAATTGCTCCCGCTGAATTAAAGTTCGACGAGCGTTAGGTAATTTCGACTACTCGCAGCGGCATCTTTCAGCATCAGAGTATGGAGCAAGGGCTTCGCTAATATGTTCCCCGCAACCGCTCCACGTCATTTTGCCGCAGATCCCGCACTTGACCGCACTACACATATCGACCCCTTTGTTTGAAACGTATTATGCCTTGATCCAGACCGTTGTTGCAGGTGGAAGTTCTCCGCCCACAGACATCTTTCCATGGGCCATATAGATTCCTGATTGCGCTAACGGTTGGGAACTATGGACTACTTCGCCGAGATTTCCAAAGTTATAGAAACCACCTCCGAAGTTTGTGATGCAGTGCCAACCATTGGGGCGCGAGAAGTGCAGGACATCATCATCACCGGTCTCATGCCAACTCATCTCTTCGGTGGATTGAAGAGTTTTGCGCAAAGCGAGAGCTTTGCGGAAAGTAGAGAGTGGTGAGAGATCGTGCTCCGTCTCAATTTCTACCGAATAATCTGCAAACCACTTTGGCTGGGGAAGGTGTGAGCCACCAGATCCAAATCCAAACGAAGTGCCCGTCGAAGTCCAAGGAAGGGGAACGCGGCAGCCATCGCGGCCGAGGTCGGCTTTGAGATTGCGAAGATATTGTGGATCTTGAATTTCACTCTCAGGAATACCAACCACTTCATGTAGTCCGAGTTCTTCACCTTGGTAGATATAGGTACACCCAGGAAGAGCCATGATTAGCATGGATCCCGCAACGGCTGCGTGAATTCCGCCATTGATATCAAGTGGATGAGTTGTGCCGCCAGAGTTTTTCCATCGAATGCGATCAACAGATGCGAGCAGTCCGTACTTTGTTGCAGGGCGCATCTGATCATGATTATTCAAGCACCACGTGGTGGAAGAACCGCTGGCACCTGAATGCTTAATCGAGGTGTCAATCACTTTTTTGTAATCTGTAGCTGAGAAATAAGCTTCCAACATATCGAAATTAAATGCCTGGCCGAGTTCATCTGGGCTTGAATACAGCGCTAACCGCTCCGGGCGAACATAGGCCTCAGCAACTGCTACGCGCGGTGGGCTATATTCATTAAAGAGTTTGCGCCAACTCTTAAAGACTTCATGTACTTCATTTCGATCAAAGAGAACATCATCACCCGTGAGCGGATTATTCATTCCGGGATAGGTGGCTTGGCTTCGAAGTGGCTCGGAGAGATCCTTCTTCATCCCTGCCGCAACATCAATTCGGAATCCATCTACCCCGCGGTCAGCCCAGAATCGCAAGGTCTTTAAAAAGTCCGCTTCAACTTCTGGGTTATCCCAGTTGAAGTCGGGTTGCTCAGGAGCAAAGAGGTGGCAATACCACTGATTATGTTTTCCACCTTGAGTAGATTCATGGCTCCATGCACTCGGCGCAAAGTGTGAGGGCCAATCACTTGGGGGAAGTTCGCCATTGGCACCCTTACCGTCACGGAAGATATAGCGATTGCGAGCATCGCTACCAGGCTCGGAAGCGATTGCCGCCTTAAACCATTCATGGCGGTTAGAGGAATGATTTGGAACGATATCGACAAAGACTCGGATACCAACCTCGTGAAGTTTGGCAAGCATCTCATCGAAATCAGAAAGTGTTCCGAGTTTTGGATCCACATCACGGTAGTCATCAACGTCATAACCACCGTCAGCTAGCGCGGAAGGATAGAACGGCGAGAGCCATACAGCATCGAGACTCAGTGAAGAGAGATAGTCAATCTGGGAGGTAATTCCCTTGATATCACCGATGCCATCGCCATTGGAATCTTTAAAGGAGCGGGGATAGATCTGATAGATAGCGGCTTGACGCCACCAATCTTTATCAAGTGAGAGAGCCATGCTCCGATCCTAGCGAATGGACATATCCCCAGACTGAGAAATCTTCGAGGTCAGGGAAATCAAACCCACCACGCTTGAGCGCCAGTGCGATATGAATACGGTGCTCGACAGAATGGATGACCGCTTGCGACAGTACTGTGGAACGTTGAACTGTGAACTCTTTGCCATTTTCGATGTAGGCAACGGGGCCATCTTCGCGCACCCCTTCCGATATCAAGAATTCGTTGGTCTCTCTCCAACGATCCCCGAGGCCGCGAATCTCCTCAATGGAATCTGGCTCGCCAGTGAAGTGAATTTTCTGGCCCAATTCAAAGGCATACCAATCCGCAGATGCAATTAAATGGAAGAGATTGCTTGCAACTGGCCATTCGCCGTCAGCGACTTTTGTTTGCCATGCCTCATCGGGAAGTTCCTGCATGACTGCAAAGAGCTTGGCATCAGCCCATGCCATTTGCTTTAGAGATTTATCGAGCGAAATCATCTCGCAATAATAAGCCTTCTCTTCTACCTACGTTGGCACTTGGGGCAGAAATGTGATGAGCGGTTAGCAAATTTTATTCTTCGAATGAGCGTCCCGCACCGCGGGCAAGGCTTCCCCTCCTGGCCGTAGGCGTTGAGCGCAATATCAAAGTAACCACTCTCGCCATTGACATTGATGTAGAGCTCATCAAAGGAGGTGCCACCCACTTCAATGGCTTTCAGCATTACTTCCTTGGCGCTTTCCAATACCCGAGAAATATCTTTCGTGTTCATATTCTCGGCAATCTTTTCGGGGTGGACCTTTGCCAACCAGAGAGATTCATCGGCATAGATATTTCCAATTCCGGAAACTATATTCTGATTTAAGATTGCCGTTTTAATTGAAACTTTTCGTCGTTTTATATTGGCGATCACGGCGCCTTGGTCATAGGCACTTTCAAAGATGTCCGGTGCGATCGCCTGGACGCAGGTGGGAATCCCATCTCTTGTTTCTTCCACAGATACCCAACCGAAAGTCCGCTGGTCTTTAAAGTGAAGCTCCGAAGTTTTCAATCCCTTGCGAATGCGAAATGATGCGCGAGTATGTCGAAGGTCAGCGGGATTAATCAGAAATTGCCCTGACATTCCTAAGTGCGCGGCGAGAACGAGCGGACGATCCAAAACAAACCACAGGAATTTTCCTCGACGTCTGACATCGATAATCTTTGCACCCTCAATCGCACTCAACCCGGAAATACTCTTGGGACTCAGCCCTCGAGGGTGAAGTTGGCGCGCCTGCAGGATGGTGCGGCCAACGGCATGAGTAAGAAGCCCTTTTCGGACCGTTTCGACTTCCGGCAGCTCAGGCACAGTGGATTCCACGACCCATCGGACCCGCCGGACCCGCCGAATCACTAGAAATTAAAGAGATACGCCGGGCTCTATTCATGCCAAAAACCTACGCTAAGAAGGACGCCGGAAAGTAACTGCCTGGACCCCACTTTTTCGCCCCGCTATGGGCTCAGAGGCCTCCCTGGGGGCTCAAACCCGGCAAAACCTAAAGATTCCTGGGAAAGGCACACTCAGGAGTTTCGACACGCGAACACTACCAATAGTGGGCAAAACTCAATCAGGTCCCATATAGTGGGGTCCGTTGCTGGTTCGACCCCCAAAATGGGTGAAAAAAGAGTAATTCCGGTGAGATTCCAGAACCTCCTCCAGCGCTCCACGTGCGCCGCATATGGAGGGCCCAACGCCTCGTGGGAGGCCAGACGCCAAGTTGTTCTGCTTTTCCCCGCAGAGTGATTTCGTCAACTTCCCCACCATCGTTGGACCGATTGAGTTAATCAGTTTCGGGGGAAACTTACGTGTCGTTGTTAGAAGCCAATGCAAGCGAAAATCCACAAAATGATTCAGGAAACCAATCCCGAAATTCAACTTCGGTCATGGTTCGCAAGCGCAATGGCGATCTTGAACCCCTCGACCTCGAGAAGATGCACAAGGTTGTCTTTTGGGCTACTCGCGGCATTGAGAATGTAAGCGCTTCTGAAGTAGAAATCCGAAGCCAAATCCAATTTTATGATGGCATCAAGACATCTGACGTTCAAGAAACCCTCATCAAGAGCGCAGCGGATCTCATTAGTGAAGAAAATCCCAACTATCAATTTGTAGCTGGCCGCCTCATTAACTACCACCTTCGCAAAGAGGTCTATAAGAGTTATAGCCCTTCCTCGCTATTGGAGCTTGTGAAGAAGAATGTCGCGAATGGCTTCTATGACCCCGAAATCCTTACCGCATATTCCGAAGCGGAATGGATCGAATTAGATTCCTATATCAAGCACGAACGCGACGAAAACTTCGCCTACGTTGCGATGGAACAATGGCGCGGCAAATACTTGGTTCAAAACCGAGTCTCTGGTGAGATTTTTGAAACACCACAGATGGCATATATTTTGATCGCCGCCACCTTATTCCAAAAATACGATAAGGCCACCCGCCTGAGCTGGGTTAAAAAGTATTACGACCATGCCAGCCTTGGAAATATTTCACTTCCCACCCCGGTAATGTCCGGCGTTCGCACACCACAGCGTCAATTTAGTAGCTGCGTGCTCATTGAAGCCGGCGACAGCCTTGACAGTATTAATGCAACTACTGGCTCAATCGTAAAATATGTCAGCCAGAAAGCTGGAATGGGAATTGGCGTTGGTCGCATTCGCGCACTCGGTTCACCAATTCGTAATGGCGCCGCTTATCACACGGGCGTAGTGCCATTTCTTAAACTCTTCCAGAGCGCAACCAAATCCTGCTCCCAAGGCGGAGTGCGCAGTGGTTCAGCCACCGTTTACTTCCCAATTTGGCACTACGAAATTGAAGACCTCATTGTTCTTAAAAATAACAAGGGTACGGAAGAGAATCGTGTTCGCCAGATGGATTACGGCATCCAATTCAACAAGTTAATGTACGAGCGCCTCATTAGTGGCGGCGACATCACCTGCTTTAGCCCACACGATGTACCAGAACTCTTCGATGCCTTCTTCGCCGATCAAGATCGTTTCCGCGAACTCTATGAAGCGGCAGAAGCTAATCCATCGATTCGCAAGAAGACCGTCAAGGCGGTAGATCTCTTCACTAAATTTATGCAGGAGCGTAAAGACACTGGTCGCATCTACCTCCAAAATGTCGATCACGCTAATACTCACAGCCCATTCAAGGAAGAGATCGCTCCCATCAAGATGAGCAATCTCTGTGCTGAAATTGATCTTCCAACTATTCCGCTCAACGACCTCAACGACGAAGAGGGTCGAATCGCACTTTGTACTCTCAGCGCCATTAACTGGGGAAATATCGAGAAGCCTAGTGATTTCCAGGAACTCTGCGAACTAGCTGTCCGTGGCCTCGATGCGCTTTTGAGCTATCAAGACTATCCAGTCAGAGCCGCTCAACTCTCTACAGAAGAGTATCGCCCGCTCGGAATCGGCATCATTAACTTCGCCTACTTCCTCGCCAAGAATGGTGTTTCCTATAGCGACCCTAAGGCTCTTGCCCTGGTTGATGAGTATGCCGAAGCATGGAGCTACTACCTCATTAAAGCTTCTGCAGACTTAGCGCTCGAACAAGGTCCTTGCACAAAGTGGCAGAACCTCAAGTATGCCGATGGCCGCCTACCAATCGATACTCGCAAAATTGATATCGATGAACTCGTTCCACACCAGGAACGTATGGATTGGTCGGGACTACGCACCCAGATCATGGCTACAGGAATTCGTAACGCTACCTTGATGGCGCTCATGCCAGCCGAGACAAGCGCTCAAATCAGCAATGCAACAAATGGAATTGAGGCACCTCGTAGCTATATCAGCGTCAAGCAGAGCAAGCACGGTGTCCTTAAGCAAGTTGTTCCCGAATTCGAGCGCCTCAAGGATCAATACGAGCTTTTGTGGGATCAAAAGAGCCCTGAAGGTTACTTGAAGATTTGTTCAGTGTTACAGAAGTACATTGATCAGGGAATCAGTATCAATACCAGCTACAACCCCACCTATTATCCTGACGAAAGAATTCCGATGAGCGAGATGATTCAACATCTTCTCCTCGCCTACAAGTACGGCAATAAGCAGCTCTACTACTTCAATACCTTCGATGGTCAAGGCGAGATTGATGTCGCGGCCACGATAAAGATGGAGAAGATCCCCATGGAGATCAATGTCCTTGGAGAAGATGATGCGGATTGCGATAGCTGCGTTATCTAATTAACGATAAAGATTTGAAATCCATCAACCCAGAGTTAATCCTCAATTAGGAGAAGTACAGATGAGCGTATTCAACATCAAGAATAAGTCAGACCACACCAAGTCACGACTTTTTCTGGATCCCAACGGAAATCAGGCAGTTCAGCGCTTTGATACCTTGAAGTATCCACAATTCGACAAGCTCACCGAAAAGGAGCTTGGATTCTTCTGGCGCCCAGAAGAGATCGATGTCATGAAGGACTCGAAGGACTTCCGTGGTCTCTCCGTTCACGAACAACACATCTTCACCAGTAACCTCAAGCGCCAGATTCTTCTCGATTCAGTGCAGGGCCGTTCGCCAAACTTGGCCTTACTCCCCCTTGCTACTTTGCCGGAGCTCGAGGTCTGGATTGAGACTTGGGCATTCAACGAGACCATCCACAGCCGTAGCTACACCCACATCATCCGCAATGTCTACGCAAATCCCACTGAGGTCTTTGACGAGATTCTAGATATCGAGCCAATCATTAATTGCGCCGCAGATATCTCTAAGTACTATGACAAGCTCATTGAGTACTCAAGCTGGTACCAGATGCTTGGCGTCGGAACTCATACAGTCAATGGCAAGACTATTGAAGTTGATCTCTACGAATTGAAGAAGCTGCTCTGGCTGTGCATCATGAGCGTTAACGTTCTTGAAGGTATTCGCTTCTATGTGAGCTTTGCCTGCAGCTGGGCCTTTGCCGAACTCAAGAAGATGGAAGGCAATGCCAAGATCATTAAGTTGATCGCCCGCGATGAAAATACTCACCTCGCTTCTACTCAAACCATGTTGAGCTTGCTTCCTGATGACGATGACGATTTCCGCCGCATCAAGGAAGAGACTCGCGACGAGTGCCTTGCAATCTTCGACGAGGCAGCCCAGCAAGAGAAGGATTGGGCTAAGTACCTCTTCCAGGATGGATCAATGATCGGTCTCAATGAGCAACTTCTCTGTGATTATGTTGATTTCATTAAAGAGAAGCGTTTAGCCGCAGTCGGACTAGGAAATGGCCAGAAAGCCCTATCCAATCCACTCCCATGGACCCAGAAGTGGATCGCGGGAGCAGAGGTACAAGTAGCACCACAGGAGACAGAAATCACCGCCTATGTCGTAGGTGGAACCAAACAAGATATCGATTCAGATTCATTTAAAGGATTCAGCCTATGATCACCGTATATTCAAAGTCGCAGTGCCCTAATTGTGTTCGGGCAAAAGAGTTATTGACCCGCAAGGGCGTCGGCTACGTTGAAATCAACATCGAAGCCGATGACGAGGCCAAGATGTTCCTCGTCAACAGTGGATTTAGATCAGTCCCACAGATCGCTGTCGATGGGGTATTCCTCGACGATGGTCTTGCCGGCCTTGCCAGACAAGATGATGGCTTCTTCGAAGCTCATAAGGCCATTTAGCCATGAAAATCTCACTAGATATCTTTGGCGCACTACTCGCATTCGCAGCTATTGGCTCTGCCATCTCCAAGCTGGTCAAGGTCCCAGATGTCATGGCCGCAATGGCTTCAGTTGGCATTAAGCCGAACCAAGTCCCTCTACTCGCTCTCCTTGAGATCGCTGGCGGCGTCGGAATTATTGCTGGTATTTGGAGCAAGCCACTGGGAACTCTCGCAGCTGCCTGCCTAGTTCTCTACTTCGCTGGCGCTCTCATTGCCCACTCTAAGAAGAAGCATAAGGTTGTAGATTTTGGTGCTGCGCTCGGAATCTTCATCATCTCAATAATCACCACTCTTCTTCAGCTCAAGCGCTAATTATTTAGGCACCGTCGAAATAGATTCATGAGTATCGATAAGAAGATGCGCGCCAACTCTGCGCTCGTTGTGATTGATGTTCAAGTCAATGTGGTGGCAAATGCCTATCGACGTGATGAGATCATTGCCAACATGGCTAGAGCTGTTGAAAAAGCACGTGCTTCTTCTCTTCCCGTCATCTGGGTCCGCCACTCGGCTGAGGATCTCCCCCTATACAGCGAAGGTTGGCAGATTGTTCCTGAGTTAATTCCAGGGACCGGCGAAGAGATAATTGAAAAAACTTTCCGCAGCTCCTTTGAGGCAACAAATTTTGAAGAAGTGCTGGCCGCTAAAGAAGTTGGCCACCTCTTCATTTGCGGCGCTGAGACCAATAATTGTGTTCGCCACACTTCAATGGCTGCGCTCGAACGTGGCTATGACGTCACACTCATAGAAGATGCCCACACTATGACTGGCTTTGAGTGGAATGGCTACACCGTTGATGCAGCCAGCACGATTGATGAACAAAACACTAATTTCATGGAATACCACCTACCTGGTCGAGTAGCACGTACCGAAAAGGTTGCAGATCTCTGGTGCTAAGAACTTCTTTCAAGGAATCTCTCGAAATGCCCCATAGCGCGTCCGACATCTTTGCCATTTTACGAAATCCGCAGCGCCACAAGGATTTCGATGGCTCCCATATGATCACTGGATCTTTGACCGAAGAACTCATTCGCGCAGTCGGTGATACTTTCACGATGAGAATGAACCGTGCGGGCGATGACTACTTGATGATCAATTTCGTTGATGAGTTTGATGAAAACCGCAGAATTTTTTGGACTCCCGCGCCAGGCGATATCTCTCGTGCCGAAGGGCACGAAGAAGCAAATATCGGAAAGCCAGCAGGCTACCGATGGGGCTATATCTTGGAACCGATGGGTATGGGTCGGACAAAGGTGACTGAAGTATTTGAATTTGGACCACTCACGGAATCGAATTTCACAGACGGTGGAACTTGGATAAATACTAAAAACACCGTGCAGGATTCCATGATGGCTAGCCTAAAACTCCTGGCGGGTTTGATCTAACACGTTAAGCATCCAGCGAACGCCAAAGCGATCGAGGCAGACGCCCCAATATCCCCAGGGCTCTTCATGTGGGGCTTGAAATTCTGTAGCTCCAACCGAGAGTTTTGCGTAAATGGCATCGGCCTGCTCGCGAGAATCAAGCATCAGATTAAGGGTCGTGTTGTTTCCAATCTTCACTTCATGGCCCATGGATTTCAACATATCTGTCGCAAATAATTTATGGCCGCCGATAATTTCAAGTGAGGCATGCATAACGCCGCTGCGCTCTTCTTCGGGAAGATTGCTCGCCATCGGGGTGTCGGAAAACTTCATCATGGTGAGTTCGCCGGCAGGATTAAAAACTTCCTTGTAGAAAGTAAATGCCTCCTCGGTCTG
>CAIXHZ010000128.1 GCA_903919375.1 uncultured Actinomycetes bacterium
ATGGCAAGGCGATCAAAGTCCAAGTCGATGTTGCTAACACCGGACTTCGCGATGGCTCTCAAGTCATTCAGATTTATGGCCGCGAACTAGCAAGTAGCGCACCAAAGAAATTGATTGGCTTTGCAAAAGTCTTCTTAGAGGCTGGCGAATCTGAATTACTGACTCTCGAAATCTCTGCCGATAACTTCGCAGAATGGGATAACGGTTGGGTGCGCAAGAGCGGTAAGTGGCTCATTGAATTAGGCCAAGATGCGCTCACGACTTTAGATTCCCGTGAATTCGATCTCGCCTGATAATTAATCTGGCCGAAAAGGCTTATCTAGCAGCCCTTTCCCGCTCATTTGGAGCAGGGAAGGGGAGCAGGTAAGATTCACCACGTAATCAGCGCTTGTAGCTCAACGGATAGAGCATCTGACTACGGATCAGAAGGTTAGGGGTTCGAATCCCTTCAAGCGCACTTAGTTTTACCTCATCGATTGTTACTGCGAGAACTCACTCCCAATGAACCAGCACTAAGTGTTACTAGCGACCCTGGAGATGCATTAGGGGAGACACTGGCGGTGACTGGAACTCGATTATGAGTACTCGGTCGCCAATTGCAACTATTCCTCGCTAGGATTTCCCAATGAAAAAATGGTCGTTCGTATTAACAGTCCAACTGCTAGCACTCGCATTGCTTCCAACAATTCAAGCAGAGCAAAGTCAGGCTTCATCCCTAGTCGCCAATTGGACGGTTTCCGGAAATCCAGGACAGATCGCTGTAGCACCGGATAACAGCTATCTGTATTCTGTCGATTCGACGAACAACACATTGATAAAGGTCAACACGACAACGGGCGCTTCTACGACCCTAAATGTTGGTTCTCCAAGTTGGGTTGCGATTTCACCGAGTGGAGCAAAAGCTTATGTTGTGAATAGTTCAGGAGCAATTTCTGTCATTGATTTAGCCACATTTACTCTCACTAATTCGATTTCCGTTTGTTCGGGTCCAATCCAGTTTGTCATAAACCCATCTGGGACTTATGGCTATGTTTCGTGTGGAAGTTCTATCCAAAAGATTAACCTGTCGAACAATTTGATTGTTTCAACTTTAAGTCAAAACAATTCCACCGTTCTTGCCATTGACCATTCAGGAACATACCTGTATTCCGCAGCCTATGGCTCAACGGCGGCCAATCAAATTAATCTCTCTACTTTTACGCTAACGACAACTTTTTCACTCAACAACGGAACTACAAGTTTGGCAATTACTCCCGATGACTCTCGAATCTACGACGTCAATCAGGATGGCTATGTGAAATGGGATCCGATTCCTGCGGTCAACTCGAACTCTTACAGTCATGAGGCAGGATACTTATCTAATTCGCTGAGCATAAATAGCACAGGAACGAAGATGTATGCCGTCAATCCGGGCGGTGGGGATGTATCGGTCATCGACCTTCCAGGAGTCAATCAATCTGAGAGCATAAGTATTCCAAGTAATCCGTACTTTGGCGCCTTGAGCCGCGATGACAATTACCTCTATGTCGCTGAAACGACCGCTGGGAAAATTGCGAAAATTTCAGTTGCAACTTTGGCAGCTCCTGCATTCACACTTTCCAGTACTTCGGAAACGGCTACCGTGGGTAATGCGATCAATGGATACACCGTTCTTTCAACAGGTGGATTGATTTCTTCCTATTCCATCTCTCCTGCCGCATCTAGCGGCCTACGATTCGACACTTCAACGGGCCTTCTCACTGGCACTCCAACGGCTGCTGCTAGTGCAGTGAACTACACGATCACGGGTACAAATGCGACCAGCTCATCAAGCGCTAATTTTGCAATTACGGTAATTGCTGCAGCAAATCCGGCCCCTCCTGTAATTCCAGACCCCGTTCAGCAATCGAAAATAATTTCGTTCTCACCTTCGTCGACACCTGCCGACACATTCACATCCGTGACCGTCAATGGCAGTTTCGTTGAGAAGGTGCGCAACATTCAAGTCAATGGGATTAATCTTCCAGCGGGAAGTTGGATTCAAACCCCATCGTCAATTACTTTCACCGCTCCCAAGACAAGTGCTAAAAATCTCGCAATTATCATCTTCAATGGAGCAGTCCCGATTCTTGCCTTAGATCCCATACTTGTTAAGCCTTCAGCTGATCTCAATAATTCAGTAGTGAAAAAGAAGGTGAGTTATATTTTCTGCAGTAAGTCCGGACATGGAGTACGACTGGTTCATGGAATCAATCCAGTCTGCCCTGATGGTTATTCGCTAAGAAAAAGTTCAAACTAAGCGACGCTTACGATGATGGTGTGCCAGCCTTGGGCGCCATCAGGAAGTGAATCTTTGATCGTGGAAGTTTGAACTGTTCCATCGTTATTGATGGCACGAGCCACGATGGTCTGATCGCCCTTGGATGCGTTCCACTTAATCCACCATTGGCGCCAGGCGGTTCCGGATAACACTGGTCCGAGCTCTGCGTCGATCCAATCACCTTCGTTGATGCGCACCTGCACTGCTTTAATTCCTGAAAGCGGCGCCCAGGCAACTCCTGCAATGTGTGCAGAGCCCGGTGTGAGAGTTGCACCGTTTGCGGGGTAATCGATGCGTGATTCCATCTTGGTGGGACCGAGTACTGCCCAACCTCGTGGTTGCCAGTAGCCGGTCTTGATATCAAAGCGAGTGAGCTCAATCTGTGTGACCCATTTAGTCGCTGAGACGTATCCGTAGAGACCGGGAACAATCAAGCGCGCAGGAAAGCCGTGCTTTTCGGGAAGTGGTTCACCATTCATGCCGATGGCGATCATGGCATCGCGACCATCGAGTGCGGTGAGCGGAAAGCCCGCGCTAAAGCCAGTGCTGGAAGAGCTCAGAACTTGATCGGCGCTGGGAAGTGGCTGCGCTTCCTTGATGAGGTCATCTAGCCGACATCCCAGCCAGCGCGCATTTCCAATGAGAAAGCCACCAACATCATTTGAGACGCAAGAGATCGTGTCATCGAGTTCGAACATCGGCCGCTTCAGTAGATCAGCAAAGGTGATGGTCATAGGGTTCTTCACCATGCCGGTGATCTTGAGTTCCCATGTTGCGGGATCAATGGGCGCGGGATTATCGCCAATATCGATCTGATAGAAGCCAGCATTGGGAGTTATCAGTGGCGATAAACCATCAATAGTTGTGGCTGGGTCAGTGGGCAGTGCAGGTAGCGGCTTCTGCGCCGTCGGTAATGCAAATTTAAATTTATTAACGGCAGCAGTGCCAAGTTTTTTGATACCCGTAGTCGCGCTCTTTGCGCCATGACCAATGGTGGCAGCGACGCCACCTGCAATGCCCAGTGCGCCGAGAATTCCAAAGAGTTCGCGGCGAGTGGGGTTTCTAGGCTTGATGGGCGACACCGAGTACACCGAGGCACATCTCATCGGATGACCCCTCGCCCCACGTGACATAACGAGGTGGAAGCTTCTTCAGCTCCGGAAGTTTCTGGCGCAGTGTGGGATCAAATGTGCAGACCACGCGAACGGTATCGCCGACTTTCAACGCCACTGGTGTCTTGAGAACAGTAGGGGATTGATCATCGAAGTTGTAGTGCGGACGATCAAGCAAGATCTTCTCACCGGGTGTTCCGGGATTGAGAATTAATTGCAAGGACGTGCCCAATTTATGCATATGGGGCGTGGCTTTGATAACCAATTCATTTTGCGTCACTTTATGATCGCAGGTCGAGGTCGTAGATGGCACTGGTTTGATCGGATTTTTTCCGCAGATCAAATTAAGTCCCATAGATTCCATCGAGCTCGATTGACTGGTGCGCTGTGCCAAATCGATCAGTGATTTGCCGCGATCGCAGAGATCTCCAATTACACCGGCAGGACAAGCAAGTTCAACTGGAGCTGCAATCAAGTCAGAGTAGAGCGTGCTGAGATGCGCACCTTTTGCAGGTGTGGTGGTAATCAGTACCTTGGATTGATCTTTAGGAACGACACCACCGTTGACCATCTTGATCATTAGTAAGTTGTAGTGAACTTGGAGAACGATTTGATCGCCCTTAGCAATCGGAGTTCCGTAACCAGCAGGCATGATGTCTTTATCGCGACCCGGTGCCCACGAGGAGAGCCAAGGCGAGGTTAGGAATGAGGAGAAGCTCGAACCGAGTCCCGTGCCACCAAAGCACGGCCAGCCAGTTCCGTTATTGTCGATCTGCTTTGCTTCTGCCAAATTTTTCTTGCCCACTAAGAACATAATCGCGTGATGCATCATGAAGCGCTGCTGTGGTTGAAATTCCACTTGCGTGATTAATGAATCTTGAGTCACTTTGGGGTTTATTAAAAAGCAGCGGTAATCGTCGGTGCCACCGTTTTGACCTTGGGGGAGATAGGGCTTGGTCATCTGCGCGGAGTAGACAGTGGTGGTCGATGCGGCTTGCGCGCTAGCAACCAATGGCAAGCCGAAGCTCACCAGTAGAGCGCTGACAAAAAGTGGAATTCCTAGGGCACGAAAGCGAGGATTCATCTTCTAATAGTAAGGAATCGATTGAGATAGCGCCCTCTCAGGATCATCACTATCTTTGGGCAATGACGCGCACCCGTTCAGTTATCGTCGCCGTAGTGATCGCAATCTCAACTCTTACCCTCTCCCTTGGCGTGGCTCCAGTGGCTTCGGCGAGTGGCGCGGTGACTCCAGAAGATCTTCGCCTACCAGGTGCTGGTGGCGTATTTCTTGACGCAACGATTTACTTACCAAAGCTCACACCTGCGCCAGCGATTTTGCTCGCTCATGGTTTTACTGGTGACAAAAAGAGCGTTGCCACCCAAGCCCATGAGTTAGCGGCCCATGGCTATGTTGTTCTCGCGTGGACTGCGCGCGGATTTGGAAATTCCACTGGCCAAATCTCCATGGATTCTCCGAGCGGAGAAGTAGCCGATGTCTCCAAGTTGATCGATTACTTAGCAACACGCACAGAGGTCAAGCAGCAAGTGCCACATGATCCATTGGTAGGAATCACTGGCGACTCGTATGGCGGAGCCATCTCACTGATGACCGCTGGCTATGACAAGCGCATCGACGCGGTTGCTGCAAATATCACCTGGAACAATTTAGGACAGGCGCTCTTTCCGCAAAATTCCAGCGACCCAGCCATTGGTGTCTATAAGAAATTCTGGGCCGGAACATTCTTTGCCCTCGCCACTCTCCCTAATTCGGCAGCCGGTGAGTGTGGAACTTTCACACCTGCGTGGTGCACCGCTTTTAAAGATGCTGTTGCAAATGGCGTTCCTACATCTGCCGATCTGAAATTATTGGAGGCATCGTCTCCTTCCACTATTACAAAGAAGATTTCCGCCCCCACTCTCTTAATGCAAGGTGAAGCCGATTCACTCTTCCCGCTCTCGGAATCGATTAAGACCGCAGATCAAATTCATAGCGCGCATCCATCCACCCCCCTTGCGATGATCTGGCATAGCGGTGGACACGATGGCGGAACTGATGAATCGGTGCGTCTACATCAAAGCACTTCGGATTGGTTTGATATCTACCTCAAGGGTGCCAAAAAAACTTTCCCTACCTTCCAAGTCACCAACACCAATGGCTCCATCTCATTGGTGGACTCATCTGTCATTCCCAAGTACCTCACTAGCTCGTCTCTGCCACTTGCAGCACCTTCCCAACCAATCGCAATAGCAGTGCCCTATACCGCTTTGATCGCACCAATTGGTGGCATACCAGGTGCAATCTCGTCACTTCCGGGTGTGGGATCTGCGCTTTCACTGGCTGGAAATATTGGTGGAGCTAGCGCCGCCTTCTTGCCAGGCCAGAGCGGTTTCCTCGAAAGTGCGCCACTTACAACGCCGCTTCATATTGTCGGACCATCATCGGTAAAGATTCGGATCTCATCAAATAAGTCTGATGCCACGCTCTTCTTCTCGCTCGTCACGCGCACTGCCGCCGGACAGACCAAGCAACCCAATGGAATTGTGAGCGCCGTTCGCCTCACCCATATTGCGGCCACTGGTTCTGATTACACCATCCATC
The DNA here is from genome assembly GCA_903919375.1 of uncultured Actinomycetes bacterium. Taxonomy (GTDB): domain Bacteria; phylum Actinomycetota; class Actinomycetes; order Nanopelagicales; family Nanopelagicaceae; genus AAA044-D11. Next base: position 6,014 of record CAIXHZ010000128.1, read on the forward strand.
TGCCGGCAACGGTTTTGGATGCGGAGCCTGGCGACAAAATTGCCGTCGGAATTTCAACGACCGATCAGGGATACACCCTGCCTCAAGATGGTCGCCAATATGCGATCACCGCTCTGTCGCCGATCTTGATTTCGCAGATGAGTTTCACAACTGCTGTCAATCATGCAGCACTCATTGGCTGGCCAATCGCAGCACTCATCGCCATTATTTTGGGAGCGATCTTTATTTATATTCGTCGCCCACGACATAACACCGAAGCTTTAGAGGAGAGCGATGCACTCGTCACGGTCTCTAATCTCTCTAAGGTTTACAAGGATGGTTATAAGGCCGTTGATGGCCTCTCCTTCAAAGTAAAGCGCGGACAAGTTCTTGGTCTCCTTGGACCTAACGGTGCGGGAAAGACCACAACCCTTCGTATGTTGATGGGTCTGATCTTCCCCACCGAAGGTGAGATTGCGATTAATGGTCAACCCATCTATCCAGGTTCTCCAACCCTTGCCAATCTCGGCTCATTCGTTGAAGGTTCTGGCTTCCTGCCACACCTGACTGGCCGCGAGAATCTTCATCTCTATTGGAAATCAATTGGCCGAACCGATGAGCCATATTTCGAAGAAGCGATTCGCATTACCGATCTCGGAAGCGCACTCGATAAAAAGGTACGTTCCTATTCGCAAGGTATGCGCCAGCGACTTGCCATTGCCCAAGCGATGCTCGGAATGCCAGATCTCTTAGTACTCGATGAGCCGACAAATGGTCTTGATCCGCAGCAAATCAAGGCGATGCGTGAAGTCCTCAAGCGCTATGCCAAGACGGGTAAGACCGTCATTGTTTCTTCTCACCTCTTGGCTGAAGTCGAGCAAACCTGTTCGCATGTGGTCTTGATGCACCGCGGCCGCCTGATTACCTATGGCACCATGAAGAAGATTCTCACCAAGGCCGGCAAACGAGCTGGCACGCTAGAGGAGATATTCATCGAACTTATCGGGGATGACCTCACGATTGGAAAGGTGAAGTAAATGTATCTCGCCAATAAGACTCTTCCATATCGCCTCGAGATGTATCGCCAACTCAAGCGCAAGCGCACCTTGTTCGCCTATCTCTTTGTGATCTCCTTGCCGGTAATTGTTGCCTTGGCCGTGAAGTTCGGTACATCGGGCAATAGCACTGGACCTACTCGCTTTGGCTCGGGAACTGCCGATTTGATTGGTCTTGCAACAAAGGGTGCTGCGAATTTCACCACGACGATGTTCTACTTTGCTACACCATTCTTGTTGATCGCCGTGATCTCGATCTTCAATGGTGACACCGTTGCATCTGAAGCTTCGTGGTCAACGCTGCGCTATTTGCTCGCCGCACCTGTTCCTCGCACACGACTTCTTATCCAGAAACTTAAAGTCAGCCTCTCGCTCTCAGCTATTGGCATTGTCTTATTGATTGGTGTCTCGTGGGTGGTGGGAATGATCGCCTTTGGTCTTAAGCCGCTACAGACACCGCTGGGTGTGACCTTCACAAATCAAGTGGCGCTGCAACGTATTCTGATCATCGGAATTTATTTAGCGATGGTCCTACTCTCTGTCGCGGGCCTTGCTTTCTACTTGAGCGTCTCCACCGATGTTCCACTCGGCGCAGTCGGTGGCGCAATTGGAATCATCATCCTTTCCAATATTTTGGATGCCATCTCCGGTCTCGGAACAATTCGTAATTGGCTACCAACCCACTACTCCTTCTCATGGTTTGATGCGCTCTCAAGTTCTATCGATTGGAACCAGATGATTCGGGGCGCCTCGTATAGCGTCATTCTCACGGCGCTCTTCATCTCGTTAGCCGTCATTAAGTTCAATAAGAAGGATGTCACTTCTTAATAGGAGCGCTGCGCCATGAAAATCAAAATCGGTCTCCTCTCACTCCTCTTAGTACTCCTTTGGCAGAACCCGACTTTTGCTATGGGAAGTGGTAACAAGTACGTAGATCTTCAAACTGGCGTGACCTATCGAATCCTTGCACCCACCAATACTCTGAAGCTGCCAGTCCTCAACTTTGAAGTTCGTCCGTGCCGCCTGCACCCCGGTAAAGATGCCTACCTCCTGGCGGGCTTTGGTGGGATGGATCGGGGTATTGCACTTGTAGAAACCGCCGCAGCTTTCAATTGCACCGGTGTCGATAATCCGCAGCCGCTGGGAACAGTCACTATCAATGGCATCACGGCAAAAATTGGAATCTATTGCGCAACCGGTAAATGCACGGCTTCTCAATTTGTTAGCCATGGGGGAGAGATCACCTTCATTGCTCCGGCAACCAAGACTTTGAAATCAACCTATATTCGCCTCGGCACGCAAGGTGGATTTACTCAAGCCCAGCTGATTGCCTTCGCCAAGGGCCTTAAGCCCGTCAGTAAATAATTACTTCGCTTTTAACCGACGCAAACTTTTCTTTAGTGCTCGACGCTGCAATCGCTCGGCTTTGGCTTTCGGTGTTTCAAAAGCCCAGCGCATAAGAGGAATGATTAAGCCAAGTGCAAGTACGCCACCGAAACTTTGGAGAAAGAGGCTGTTGTTGATTCCACCGAGCATTTGCCAAGCCTAGCCGCTATTTTTTCGGCGCGAATCCTGCTTAACTGCTCGGATGAAATTGCATGCAATCACCTTGGCCGATGGTCGAATTCTAGAAGTCACAACTGCGGGAAACCCGGCCGCGAAAGCGATCATCTTTCATCACGGCACGCCGGGCTCATGCACGACATGGGATAAATGGCTCGACGTAGTCGAAGGTCAAGGGGGATTTGCGATTGCCTATTCTCGCCCTGGTTATGGCACCAGTACTCGTCGCGTCGGTCGATCGGTTATCGATAACGCATCTGATATCGCAGAACTCCTTGCGCACTTTGCGGTAACAAGTTTTGTCTCCATTGGCTGGTCCGGAGGCGGACCACATTGCCTGGCTGATACAACGCTGCCAGGTTCGAAAGCGGCCATGAGTATCGCTGGCGTTGGTGCATTTGGTGAAGCAGATCTTGATTTCCTCGAAGGTATGGGGGAGGAGAACCACATTGAGTTTGGCGCAGCAATGGCTGGCCCAGCCACAATTGAAGAATGGATGCTGGAAAATGCTGGACCAATGGCGCAAGTAACTGGCCCGCAAGTGATCGAAGCTCTTGGTGGTCTCATTGGCCAGGCTGATAAAAACGCATTAACACCCGATGTTGCCGAAGAGTCGGCCGCTGGCTTTCGCCATGCGCTAGTAGAAGGTTTCTATGGCTGGATGGATGACGATTTAGCCTTTGTAGAGCCATGGGGCTTTGATATTTCGGCAATTGGGCAACCCGTGGAACTCTGGCAAGGCGACGACGATTTTATGGTGCCGCATGCTCATGGCCAGTGGCTAGCGAGCAAGATCCCCACTGCTCAACTCAAGTTTGTTGCTGGCGAAGGCCATATCTCATTAGGTGAAAATAAGCGGAGTGAGATTGTTCGGAGTGCGTTGGGCTATTTGGCTTAACTGGTTATGATCTTCCCTGTAACGAAGGGTAGGAAGAATGGTTGGCTTGAAGAGCAAAGCACGTCAGGCGTCAGATAAGGCTGCCAGCGAGAAAGCATCGCTGATCCAGCAGAGTCCTCGTCAGATTGCATGGCGTCGCTTAAAGAAGAATAAAGTGGCGATGGCCGGTGGCTTTGTCGCGCTCTTCTTTATTGTGCTCGCCTTTGGCGCACCGATCTTCACCGCGATTTTCCATGTTAACCCCAACGATACTTATTCTGGTGTTCTCAATGACCAGGGAGTTCCGAAGGGCAACTTCAATGGCATGAGCTGGCATCACCCCTTCGGCTTTGAACAAGGAACTGGCCGCGATCTCTTCGCGCTCCTTACCTATGGCGCTCGCATCTCATTCACCGTAGCGATTATTACTTCGATCGTTTATGTCATGCTCGGAATGGTTCTCGGAATTGTCTCGGCGCTCTTTGGTGGCTGGGTCGATAACCTCATCGGACGTATCGCCGACTTCCTTCTCGCATTCCCATTGATCTTCCTCTTTATTGCACTCTCCACCCCACTCACCTTGCTCGTCTCTAATTCGGGGCTCGCACAGGGCAATGGCGCACGCATTATCGTGCTGGTGACCTTCTTAGTTATTTTCAGCTGGCCCGGGCTCTATCGCGTGATGCGCTCGCAAGTTCTGACTATTCGCGAAAAGGAATTCGTCCTCGCCGCAAAGGCGCTCGGCGCTTCCAATACCCGAATCATCTTCCGCGAAATTCTCCCCAACCTCTGGCCGATTGCGATCGTCTATCTCACTATTTCCTTGCCAGGCTATTTGGCCACTGAAGCGACCTTCTCCTTCTTGGGTGTCGGCGTTCAGGCACCAGCTGCTACCTGGGGTTTAGTCCTCAACGATGCCTCCAACTACTGGCAGCGCGACTCGTGGTATTTGGTGATTCCAGCAGCAATGATCATTGCGGTGGTGTTGGCCCTCAATCTCTTCGGAGATGGCCTACGCGATGCCCTCGATTCACGCTCCGACCGCTAACCTCTGGCGGCTTTAGCCGCCTAAGTCGCCCTGATAACGATTGGGTTAAATTGCCCGTTTAGGGCTTATTTGGCTATCTAATTTAGCCACCCCCCGTTAAACTCACGTTCACCTACACCCTAGGTCGAGAGTCCTGCCCTCCATGGAGTGAAATTCATAGTGGCCTCAAGACCGAGTCCGAACTCATTCCGAGTGCGGCATGACAAAAAAAGGGGGACTAACGTCCTATGACATCCTTTAACGGATTCTTTTCTCGTCACAAGAAGAGTGTTTCAGTCTTCGCTGTTGCAGCAATTGCATCTTCTGTAGTTGCAGCGACATCGATCAGCGCCCAAGCAGTTGTTGGTCGCACCGGCGGAACTCTTATCTATGTGACCCACGCAGATCAGCTCAACCACATTGACCCAGCTCGTGTTTACACCGGCCAGGACATTGCATTCCTTAACTCATATGTATTCCGCTCACTCACAAGCTACACACCTGTTACTGGCGTTGCTGGAGCATCTATTGTTCCTGACCTTGCAACAAACACAGGTACACCAACTGATGGTGGAAAGACCTGGTCTTTCACACTTAAGAGCGGCATCAAGTGGGAAGATGGTTCAGTCGTTACATGTGCTGATGAGAAGTACGGCGTATCACGCGCCTTTGCTACTGATGTCATCACCGACGGTCCTTCATACGCAATCCAGTACCTCGACATCCCTGTCGACAAGGATGGCAATTCACTTTACGCAGGTCCTTACAAGAAGACCGGTCAGGCTTACTATGATAAGGCTGTTACCTGTTCTGGAAACACAATTACTTTCCACTTGAACAAGGCGATTGGTGACTTCAACTACTTCGGTTCATACCCAGCAATGTCTCCAGTAAAGGCTTCTGTTGATCAGAACTCTGCAACTGGCGGCGCTAACTATGACAAGAAGCCTTGGGCTCTTGGACCATACAAGATTGCTCAGTACACAATCGGAAACCAGCTTCAGCTTGTCCGTAACCCAATGTGGAACAAGGCAACTGACTCAATCCGCCCAGCATTCCCAGATTCAGTCGTCATGCGCTTCAGCGTTGCTGAAGATACTCGCGACCAGATCTTCTTGAATGACACAACAAAGAACGCAATCAACTACGACCAGGGTCTAAACCCTGCAAATAACGTTGCATTCTTCAATAACGCAAACACAGGTACACGTGGCCTTAACGCCAACAGCCCATATGTTCGTTATTACGCATTTAACATTGCCAAGGGTCACCTTGATTGCCTCGATGTTCGCAAGGCTATTTTCTACGCCTGGCCAACACAGAACATCATCGACCTCGCAGGTGGAACACGCTTCTACGGAACTGTCGGCGATTCACCAGTTAGCCCATTGCTTGGACCTGACTATGGTGCAACCACCGGCAACATCCATGATGCCAACTTCAAGACAGCCGGAAACCCAACCTACGCCAAGTCACTTATGGCTGCGGCAAAGACCAGCTGCCCTGCAACATATGCTCGCGTGACAGACCCTAAGCAGGGCTTCTCGATCGACTTGCCAAATAACTCAACCAGCCAGAAAGTATCTGTCTTCTTCAAGAACGCGATGACTGCAGCAGGAATTGCTGTGTCATTCAACTTCATCAACCCAGGTACTTACTACTCAACAGTCCAGAACACATCCAAGCAGGGAGATCTCTCTCGCGCTGGTTGGGCTGCTGACTGGGCAAATGCCTCAACAACAATCCCAGCACTATTCCTCAAGAATGGTGGCTTCGACCTCAATCAGAACTGGGACGATGCTGCTTACCCAGCATTCGAAACCAAGGCCAATGCAGCTATTGGCGAGACCAACCGCACAAAGCAAGCTGCTTTGTGGCGTGGACTTGCACAGGATGCAATGGATCAGTTCTGGATCACTCCTCCTATCTTCAACAAGGAGCAGTACCAGTGGGGTTCACAGGTCGGTGGAGCGCAGTTCTGGCTTCCACAGGGATCACTTATCTTCACAAACCTCTACGTCAAGCAGTAATAACCGCTTACTAGAGGCACTTTGAAGTGACCTCGAAAGAGGCCCAAGCGTTGAACGCTTGGGCCTCTTTCATTTCTATATCACGCTACAAAAGCGGGTTTGAAACTTGCGTATAACGCTAACTTTCGGTGGAATAGCCCAATGATTAAGTACATAGCTAAGAGATTCTTCTCGTCGCTAACGATCTTGACTGCGCTCAGCGCTGTGGTCTTCTCGATCTTCTACAGCATTCGTGGAACGGCGGCTGCAATTTCTTGTGGAACGCATTGCAGTCCACAGAAGATTTCTGCAAATATGCACCGCCTTGGTCTCGATCAACCGCTCATTACTGAATGGTTGCATTTCATTAAAGGACTTTTTGTTGGCACAACTATCGGCGACGGTACAGCGGCTTTTCACTGCCCAGCACCTTCACTCGGATATTCCTTCAACAATAACGATTGCGTTTCACACTTAATCGCAAGCCGCTTCCCGGTTACTTTCTCGCTCGCACTGGGCGCATTTATTATGTGGATGATCCTTGGCGTATCACTCGGAATTCTCGCGGCGCGTTTCCGCGGCGGCCCCATCGATCGCATTGCAAATGTATTTGTACTTGTCGGAACATCTCTCCCTACCTTTGTTCTTGGTCTCTTGATTTACATCGGTGCATTCCTTGCACACTGGATCGATCCGATCTCGCAAGGTATGTGGATCTCACCGTTTAGCGATCCGTGGGGCTTCTTTAAGAACTTCATCTTTGCTTGGCTCACACTCGCATTGGTATCAGCTGCGATCTATACCCGACTTACCCGTGGCAGCGTGATCGAAACTTCGGGCGAAGATTTCATCCGAACTGCGCGCGCCAAAGGTGTGCCGGAACGTAAGGTTTTGATTAAGCACAATCTTCGTACTGCGCTCTCACCAATTATTTCTCAAGCTGGTCTCGACTTTGGCGCCTTGCTTGGTGGAGCGATTATTACTGAGCAGATCTTCCAATTGCCTGGACTCGGGCAACTCTCCATCAAAGCTGTGACCCAGACACTCGATCTCCCAGTGATCGTTGGCACTACTTTGTTAGCAGCAACATTCATCTTGGTATTCAACTTCCTGGTTGATATTGCCTATTCCATTCTTGACCCACGAGTGAGAGTCGCATGAAGCCATTTATCGAAGTTAAGCATCTCTCTGTTTCATTTCCTACTGATGCCGGCTTAGTCCGTGCCACCGACGACATCTCCTTTACCGTCGCGCGCGGTGAGACCCTGGCTATCGTGGGCGAATCCGGTTCCGGTAAATCTGTCTCGAGCATGGCGATCATGGGTCTGCACAACCCTAAGCGCACCCTTATCAGTGGCGAGGTAATCGTTCATCGCGAAGAGGGCGATATCGACATCATCACTGCTAGCCCTGAAGATGTCCGCAAGATTCGCGGTAAATCGATTTCTATGATCTTCCAAGATCCGATGTCATCACTCCATCCTTATTACACAGTCGGCAATCAGATCACCGAAGGCTGGCTCCTCCACAACGAAGGCGGTAAGCAGGAGGCGCGCAAGCGTGCTATCGAGATGCTCGACCTAGTCGGAATTCCCGATGCCGTAAAGCGAGTGGATGAATATCCACATCAATTCTCTGGTGGTATGCGCCAGCGCGTGATGATTGCAATGGCACTAGTAAATAATCCATCGCTTCTTATCGCTGACGAGCCAACCACTGCGCTAGATGTAACGGTTCAATCTCAGATCCTTAATCTATTAAAGGATATGCAGAAAGAATTCAACATGGCAGTTATATTGATTACCCACGACCTTGGCGTTGTTGCCGAAGTCGCTGATCGCATCAATGTTATGTATGCCGGTCGCTTGGTTGAAGAAGGAAGTGTCGACGAGATCTTCCATCATTCCCAACACCCATACACGTTGGGACTTTTGAGCTCGATTCCGCGCGTTGATGAAAAACACGGCAAGCGGCTCTCGACCATTCCGGGCCAGCCACCATCACTCATTAGTTTGCCAGAAGGATGCGCCTTTAACCCACGCTGCGAATTTGCATCACGAGTCCCAGGCAATCTCTGTTTCACCACCAAGCCAGAGAGCATCGTCCGTAGCGATGGCCACCGCTCGCGCTGCCATCTCGATACCCAAACTTTGTTGACCATTAGTAAAGAGGGCAAATAATGAGCGCCGTAACTCCCACAACTTCTGTCACAGGCGTTGGTAGCGAGACCATTCTTAAAGTTGAGAATCTCACCAAGTACTTTGAATCACAAGGTGGACCATTCTCGCGTAGCAAGAGCGTTGTAAAAGCGGTCGATGGCGTCTCCTTTGAAGTAAAGCGGGGTGAGACGGTCGGCCTTGTTGGTGAATCAGGCTGTGGAAAGACCACGGTCGGACGAACCATTACTCGTCTCTATGATCCAACATCAGGTGTTATTGATTTCAACGGCACAGATATCTCACATCTCAAGGGAAATAAACTCAAAGATATTCGCTCGAGCATGCAGATGATCTTCCAAGATCCATACTCATCCCTCAATCCCAAGCAGACCGTGGGAAAGATCATCGAAGCCTCATTCAAGATCCACAATATCGAGCCCGAGGGCGGAACAACTGCTGCGATCAAAGATCTGCTA
>CAIXHZ010000129.1 GCA_903919375.1 uncultured Actinomycetes bacterium
CGCGCCTTTTAAAGCCAATAATATTCCGAGCATTAGCAGGTGATGCGCATGAAAATCGACATCAATGGCCTGTCAACGACCGAAGTACGCGAAATAGTGGAGAAGCTCTCCTATCCCGCAGCAGTCACCGTTGGCCTTGGACAATCACTTGCTCTCTTTGCTGGAATTAGCCGATTTGGAGCTTCAATGAGCGCCGGACTATTTAAGAAACTTTCGCATCCAGCGGCGTCAGATTTCTCGTTCTTGCTGGCGCTCCCCGTTATTGCCGGTGCGGCACTCTATAAACTTCCCAAATTACTGGGCCATGAATATTCATCCCTTCGTGGACCCATCTTGGTGGGATCGCTCTTCTCCTTTATCGCGACCTACATCTCAGTCTCATTTTTAGTTCGCTGGTTTAAAACGCGAACGTTGTATCCCTTTGCAATCTATTGCCTAATTGTGGGAGTGGCTTCGCTGATTCGATTTGCCTAGTTGGTTAATTAATCTAGTTGGTTAATTAATTCAGTAAGCATTGTTAGGCCCTGGGTTTGGCTATAAGCCCAGGGCCTTTGCTATGCGGGCACTCAAGTATGTAGCGGTGGGCACTGAAATATGACTGGCATCGCGATAAGTATTGTGAGCGCCGATGATTGCTGAACATTTATTCAACGCACAAAGCCATGAGGTGGGATCGATGTAATCCAACCCCAGGCGCTGCGCCAAGGATTTTGTGGCAGAGGTGGCGTTGCTGGGTAGATAGGAAAAATTGCATCGGGTTGGGGAGCGCAGATTCTTTGCCAAACACGACGGCGAATTTACGGGCGGGTTGGGAGTATCACCCAGAATGACGACTCGTGAAGATGGGTTGTGGAGAAGTGGTGCGATGAAATCATTTAAACCAGCGCTCCATTTATCTGCATAAGTGGGTCCAGCCATTGTGGCTTGTGAAGAGAGAGCTGTGTGAGCCGCAATCACATATTGGTATTGGGTGTAACTGCTTAAGAGAATGATCTCTGGCTTGCTTGCAGCCAACTGACTCCGCACTTGCTTGGCCCAAGCAATACAGGATGTATCTAAGGAGCCGGCACGAGAAATGGCCCATATCGCTGGTGGGCAGCTGGATTTTGTGAGGGCAAGTAATTTCCAATGGTGCGATTTAGCTGCAGCATCTAATCCGGTAAACCATTGGGCGGCATGGGAGTCACCCACGAGCGCAATACTTCGCTTGGCGCTGGTATCTCCAAATACACACGACCTCTTTCCAGAAGTTGCTCCAAATGGAAGGTGACAGCCATTTGCGTAAATGATGGGCTCGGAGGTATCGATACTAAAACGTTTGGTCGACGTCGTTATATGTGATGAGGCGGCCTGAAGAGATGCTGCGCTCAATCCGCCAACGAGAAGCGCCACCATAAGAACTACAAGGGATTTCGCTGCGATTCTTTTACTGCGCCTGATTGGATTTTCATAAAAGTAGTAGAGAAGCGCGGCTAGGGCAATCGAGAGTGCAACGATAAATATGCGAGTAGGTAGAGTGAGAGAACTCTTGCCGCTGGCAAAGTAAATAATGATCGGCCAATGAAGCAAATAGAGCGAGAAGGAGATATCGCCGAGCCAAGCAAGTGGGCGCAAGAGAGCGGCGTTAAATCCGATAGCAATAATGCCAACGGCAGCTACTACAGGAATCAGAGTAGTGAGGCCCGGGGTCGGATGATCGCTGGTGATGAAGATGGTGGAGAAGATCGCAACAAACCAAGTGAGGAGAGCACAGAAAGCGGCTAGACCACTTCTCTTGTTATTCTCACCATTACTCCATCTCCTCGAAAGTGGCGTGAGATAGATCAGCGCCGCCCCAGACATAAATTCCCAGAAGCGTGTGAAAGGAAGATAGAACGACTGAACGGAATTGTGCGAGGTCCAGATTATTCCGAGGCCGGCAAAAAATACGAGCGAGATTAAAACCGGAAGAATTTTCTTTTTAAAAACGCCAAAGAAGACCAACGGCCAGATGAGGTAGAACTGCTCTTCCACGCCCAGGGACCAGTAATGCAAGAACGGCGAGGCATCTAACCCTTGATTGAGATAGTCAGTCTGTTGGTGCAGAAAAAAGAGATTGGGTACGAAGAAAGTCGCCGCAAAGCCATCCATTGCAAGGCGATGAAATGAAAGTGGAGACAAGAAGAGATACGTACCGAGCAAGGTGAGTGCAATAACCAGGACCGAAGCCGGCAAGATTCGGCGCACCCGGCGAAGATAGAAATCCTTGAGAACGTCACCGAGCGAACCTTCGGTTTGAGAGAGCTTTTTCGTGATGACATAACCCGAAATGACGAAGAAGATATCTACCCCGAGAAATCCCCCATGAAATCCAAAGCCACCTACGTGATACAGCACGACGGCAAGTACCGCTAGCCCGCGTAGCGCCTGAATATCCCGCCTCATATTTGGAAGGTTATCACCCCCCGTTTCCCATTCCGCAGGCATCGATTTAGAATTGCCTCGTGGAACTTCAGAAAATCATTCTCTACTACGGCTTCACGCCCGTGCGTGATCCCGAAGCGATGCGCCTTTGGCAGCAGACGCTCTGCGAGAACCTTGGTCTCAAGGGCAGAATTCTGATCTCCGAACACGGCATTAATGGAACTCTTGGCGGCGATATGTCGGCGTTAAAGAAATATGTAAAACAGACCAAGTCATACCCTGGCTTTAAGAAGATCGATTTCAAATGGTCTGAAGGAACGGGCAATGATTTCCCTCGCCTAAAAGTGCGTGTGCGTCCAGAGCTTGTTGCATTTGGTGATCCGTACGAAATTGCTGTTGATGAGAACGGTGTCGTTGGAGGCGGAAAGCATCTCAAGCCTTATGAGGTAAATAAGTTGGTCGAAGCTCGTGGCGAAGAAGTGGTCTTCTTTGACGGACGTAACGCCTTCGAAGCCAAGATCGGCAAATTCAAAGGCGCTGTTGTTCCTGATGTTGGAACTTCGCGTGATTTTATTAAAGAGATCGAAAGTGGAAAGTATGACGACCTTAAAGATAAACCGGTAGTCACCTACTGCACTGGCGGCATTCGCTGTGAAATTTTGTCTGCCGTGATGGTTAAGCGCGGCTTTACAGAGGTCTATCAGGTAGAGGGTGGCATAGCCCGATACGGCAATAAATTTGGCGACAGCTCTCACTGGGAGGGTTCGCTCTATACCTTTGACGGCCGAATGGCAGTCGACTTTTCAGATGAAGCAAAAGTTATTGGTAAATGTGAAAAGTGCGAAGCCCCCACAAAACAGTTCTATAACTGCGGCGATCGTAAATGCCACGAGCTCATTCTTCTCTGTGATTCATGTGGCGCCTACGACTCCAATCGCGCATGCACCCATGAGTTCACATCTTCAGCTGGTCGCAACCCTGAAATGGTTGGATAGTACTTTTTCAATAAGATAATTAATAAAAAAGCCCCCGAGAAAATTCCCGGGGGCTTTTTACAGACTTTATTACTTAGTCGATGTGAACAGTTGCTACTGCTTCGATCGCCTGTGGGTTCTTCTTACGAAGAACCAGAAGCGTAATCACACCAACGATCATCCACGCGCCCATGAAATATGCGGCATAGGAAAGTGGCGCTGAGAGCTTCACGATAAAGCTCAAGCCCGGGATACCAGTGATGCCTGCTGCATTGAAGAATCCTGGAACAAGGAAGAGTGCTCCGATAATTGGCACAATAATGTGGAAGATCGGATGACGCTCATCTTTGCGATGCTTGGCGTAGTAGCCAATACAAGCAATGTTGACGACGATGTAGACCAAGACGACGATCACAACGAGACCAGTTGCGACGATACCGAAAGCGGTCTGTGGTGTGTACTTGAAACCAAGTCCGAGGCCAATGAGGAGGCCGAGAACCAATTGAAGTACGAGTGCGTTGCGAGGTGACTTGTACTTTGAATCAAGGGCCGCCATTGACTTGGGGAAAGCACCTGCTCGGCCAAATGCATAGGCGGTGCGGGTGAAGACGTTTGCACCGGCATTAGCGTTAGCAATCGTTGAGTTCACGATTGCAAAGAGAACTAATACATAGAAGATGCTGGAAACGCCCTTTGCAAGGCCATCCCATGGCACACCATTGTTATATCCAGCGAAGTCCTTGAACTTATCTGGTCCGAAGGCAACGGTTGCGGCATATGTAGTGAATGTGTAAAGGACTGCGATTGCAACAGTCGCAATCATGATCGCCTTGGGAATGTTCTTCTTAGGATCCTTAGATTCTTCTGCGAGTGGCGCTGCAGCTTCAAAGCCAGAAAATGCGAGAAGGGTGAAGACAGATCCTGCAATTACGCCAGACCAACCCGTGAAGCCCTTGGCATTTGCATGTGCAGTGGTGAATACAGAGAGGGTGTTGTGATGGCCAGCCTTGACGACGAGAAAGACGCCAAGAAGTGCGAAGACTGAGATTTCAATAAATCCAAGCCAAGTTCCGACCTTTGCCGATGTTCCGATTCCTCGGTAAACAAGGAAGCAGACGAGCAAGGTGCCGAGCGTGGTGAAAATCCACCATGAGCCTATGGGGAAACCAGAGCTCTGTGAGTTCCATTCGCCGGCAACGGTGTAACCGAGCTGCAACATAACAAGTGGAACGATCAAGATTTCCACTGCGGCATATGCCCAACCAACGAGATATCCCACCCAAGGACGAAGTCCAAGAGCGCTATAAGTTGCAACTGAACCTGCAGCAGGGATGTGCTTGGCGAGCTGCCCAATGCTAGAAGCGGTAAAGAGAATGCCAATAAAGGCAAAGACCACTGCAAGTGGAAGAGCTCCCCCGGCAAGTGGTGAACCGAAAGGAATTGATGCTGCAATTGCCGCACCAGGTGCCATAGAGCAGATGGATTGGAATACGACTTCTCGTAAACCGATCGCTCCGCTTTCGAGCTTAGTTTCGTTACTCATAACTCTCCTTATAAGTGAGATATCGGCACAGGTCAGCCGGAATGGCTCCCATGTTCGTGAGGAAAGTGTGACATTAAGCAGTCAATTGTGGTCATCAATGAGCCCGGAGTTTTGTAACAATCTCATGAAATGAGAAAGCCCTCACGCATAGGTGAGGGCTGTGTGCAGGCTAAATTACTTGAGATTAAAGGGCTTAGGGGCAGCCGCGATCTTAGGCACGCGCATGCGCGCTGTAACGCAACCTGGCGATGGGTGATAGAAAGCAGCGATACCTAAATCTCCAGCAACCGATAGAAAGATAAAGGCATCTTCAATGGTGAATCCCCATTGATCTACTAAAAGCTTTGCCGCCTCTTCACACGCCTCTTTGAGAGCGATCTCAATATCGCTGGCATGAGATGCATGGGTAAACCATGAATCGGCAGTTTCGGTGATGGGATATCCACCCTTCTGCTTCTTAATGAGATCAACTTTGATTAAACCGGTTCCACCGATTTCCACGCCAGTACCGCAAATTTCACCATCGCCCATTGAGGCATGCATATCACCAATCGCTACTTGGCCACCAGGTTGATAGACCGGCAAGTGGACAGTTGCACCAATGCCATTGGTGTGATCATCCATATTTCCACCATGACGACCCGCATCAAAAGTTGGAATATCTCCCGATGCAGGGGCAACGCCGATGACACCAAACATAGGCGCCGTAGGAAATGAAACGTTATCGTTCATAGTAATGATGCCATCATTGACTTTAAAGATTCGAGTAAGCGGACCTTTCGCCTGGTCGCTCAATTGACCCCATCCCGGAATTACCATCGCAGCACCTTGTGGGCCAGGTTTAATATCGAGAATTGAGACTGAAATGGTGTCGCCCGGTTCAGCGCCATTAACTGCGATCGGACCAGTCGCACTGTTGATTCGCGATAGATCAAGGCTCTCTAACGTGTCGTTCTCAGAAGAAACTTGACCAGTGAAGCAATCCCAAGTTTCGATCTCAATCACGGTGCCGGGGTCAACTGATACAACTGGCTTCATATCTGCGTTAAAGGACCAGACATGCTGATCGCGACTGATTCGTACGGTAGGTGTTGGCAATGTCATAGCGGGAAGGGTACTCCCCGAAAGAGTTCGACGGGCAGTTTTATTGTAAGCACGAGAGAATTGCGCCATGAAAAAGCCAGCACTCACATCAGTTGATATTCATCCAGTCCTTGCCGAACGGTGGAGCCCTCGCTCACTGGATGACCAGGCAACAATTAGCACCGAAGATCTCACCGGTTTGCTCGAGGCAGCCCGCTGGGCGCCATCTGCCAACAACGCCCAACCATGGCGTTTTATTATCGCCCGTCGCGGTGAAGAACCATTCCAAAAAATTGTTAGCGCGCTTATGGGATTCAATCAATCATGGAGCCCCAAGGCATCGGCATATATTGTGATTGTTGCCAATATGAAAAATGACGATGGCAGCGATCGCGCTATTTCACTCTTTGACTCCGGCTTGGCAGCCGCCTTCCTCTCTGTGGAAGCACACCATCGCGGTCTGGTTGTTCACCAGATGGCTGGCTTTGATCACGCTGCCATTTCTGAGAGCTTTGGACTCAACGATTCCCAAGATGCAGTCATTGTCCTTGCCATTGGAACACAGGCACCGGCCGAAGCCTTGGGCGAAGGCCCAGCACTAGAGCGCGAAATCGCTCCTCGGGAGCGAATTCCATTGGATCAATTGATCATCTCCGGCAAGCTCTAGACCTTTCGACCAGATGGGTTTGGCACCCCTTGGCGCTAAACCCATCTGAGTTAGACTCCAACCCTTAGGCAGAACTATCTGCTTGGTCATTAAGGGGCATTGGGCGTGATCGATTACGACGGCGAGGACGAAGCCTACGACGGCGACGAACTTGCACCGACCCTTCCGCTTTACCGGCGACGACGATTTATTGTTGGGATGATCATTGTTGCCCTTGGTTTCTCCACAACACTGGCTGCCAATATTTCACTCAATGGCAATAAGAAAACTGAATTCGGTCAAGGTCTCTATTTAATTAAGGCGTGCGACCAATGGATTTCCGTAGGACTTGTTCCCGATAATGTGATTTCATCCTCAACAACAGGATGGCCATCCATTCCGGCAGGTACAGATACACCTACCTACACTGCTGGCTCAGCTTCTAAAGTAAAACAAATTGTTTTATATGGTCTCGATACCGTGAAATGTCGCGGAACAAATATCAAGATGCAGCTCTATCACGGTACCTACGCTCAACCCATTCCGATCTTTACTGACGGCAATGGAACAAGCAACCGCGTTATCTTTAATATCCCCAACAACGCGACGGCAACTTTCGCTGATCGCGAAAGTAATGTGAACTTTATTAATAATTACGGAGCCATCATTGGCTCCCCCAA
>CAIXHZ010000130.1 GCA_903919375.1 uncultured Actinomycetes bacterium
ACCGCTCATGCCGGCACCGCCTAGCCCAATGAAATGAACACGCATGTGTGCAAGGTCAGTTAGCGTAAATTCTGATCTACTCATCACTTAACACTACTTTGATTCGCAACACTGAGAACTTGCTTCCCGATCGTTGCCACGGCGCCGGCATGTGGGTTTGAGGTGAGAGTTCTATCAAAATTTTTGGCTCGCTCCATGGTGGCGAGGATATTGCCTGCCAGCCAAGAACTCGTGAATTGTGTGTTTGAAATTACCGTCGCCTGACCAGAGGCGAGTAAATCTTGCGCATTAGCCTCTTGTTCGCCGTTGCCGACTGGTAGCGGTACCAATATCGCAGGCACTCCGACGCTCTCAATTTCAGCACAACTGACCGCCCCGCTTCGAGAGATAATCAGGTTTGCTACTGCATATATCTCAGCCATATTTTCAACGTAGGCTAACGGTCGATAATTACGCCCTCCTTCTGGCAGCGGATTATTTTTACCCACTGAATGAATAATGGTGAATGCGCCAGCTTCAGGAGTCGTCACGAATTCTGCGACAGCGCTATTGATTGAACGGGCTCCGAGCGATCCACCAAAGATGAAGATAATCGGTTTGCTCATATCTAAATCCCACAGTGCCGCCAACTTGGTTTTGATTTCAGTGCGCGCCGACGCAGAGAGTATGGAGACTTCCGCGATCGTTGATCGGATGGGCATTCCCACAAGTTCGGCTCGCTGCCACTCGGGGCCATAATTTCTTGCACCTGCAAAGGCGATATCGACGTAGCGCGTGAACCTTGCGCCTAACCGATTTGCCCAACCAGGCATGGCATTTGCTTCATGAACAATGATGGGAGTTCGAAGCAGCTTTGCAGCCAGATAAGCTGGCGCGCTCACGTACCCACCAAATCCAACTACAACATCTGCACTCCGAACCACCGTGAGCGCCCCCAAGAGCGATAGGAGAAATTCGAACGGCCAGGTAAGTGTCGACAAGGTAAATCGCCTAGGCAGAGCGGCTTTGCGAATTGTGCGCAAGGTAAAACCAGATTGCGCAACGAGCTGAGATTCCAAACCTTCGGCGGTGCCGAGAAATTCACATTCCACATCTGTGCGCTGCTCTGTGAGCCACTTCCCCACAGCTAGTGCAGGTTCAACATGTCCGGCGGTTCCACCGCCTACTAATAAGACCCGGATCATTGTGCGCGCTTTCGACTGCCTAGTCGGGTCGCTTCTTTCACTACTGGATCTCGTCGACAGATATTAAGTACAAAGCCGATCCCAATGAAATTAGCAATGAGCGAGGAGCCGCCGTAGGAGATGAACGGAAGTGTTACTCCAATAACAGGGAATAATCCAATATCAGTACAGAGATTGACGACAACTTGAATAATGAGCCAGCAACCCACGCCGGTGACTGCATATTTGGCAAAGAGATCTTTGGTATTGATTGCCGTGCGAAAAATTGCGAAGAGAAGCACTGCGTAAAGAATCACAACCGAAATTGTTCCGACTAACCCCAATTCCTCGCCGATCACAGAGAAGATAAAGTCAGTA
>CAIXHZ010000131.1 GCA_903919375.1 uncultured Actinomycetes bacterium
AGCGGCTCGCCACCCACCTGCCAGTAGATCACTGTCATCAAGGCATAGAAGGCCGCGAGGCCTACAAATAAACGCCAACCAGCCTTCATTTAGTGGCTCCCATCGAGATCTGTATGCGCCATGTGTGGGTAGTGCAGGTCGAACGCTGGACGCTCCGAACGAATACGTGGCATCGACAAGAAGTTGTGGCGAGGTGGCGGACAAGAGGTTGCCCACTCGAGTGATGCGCCGTAACCCCAAGGATCATCAACGGTGACCTTGGGCGACTTGCGACTAATCCAGACGTTAATGAAGAACGGAATCATTGATAGCGCCAAGAGGAATGAACCAATTGTTGAAATCGTATTCATCGTTGTGAAGCCATCAGTTGCGAGGTAATCGGCGTAGCGACGTGGCATACCCTTGATTCCGAGCCAATGTTGGATCAAGAAGGTGAGGTGGAAACCGAAGAAGAGAGTCCAGAAGTGAATCTTTCCAAGACGCTCGTTGAGCATATGGCCAGTCATCTTTGGCCACCAGAAGTAGAAGCCAGCGAACATCGCAAAGACCACAGTTCCGAAGAGAACATAGTGGAAGTGCGCAACGACGAAGTACGACGCCGAAACTGCGAAGTCCATAGGAGGGCTAGCAAGAATGATTCCCGTGAGACCGCCAAAGAGGAAGGTGATCAAGAATCCCATAACCCAGAGCATCGGTGTCTCAAAGGAGACATGGCCGCGCCACATGGTTCCGATCCAGTTGAAGAATTTCACACCGGTAGGAACTCCAATAAGGAATGTCATAAATGAGAAGAACGGTAGCAAGACTTGGCCGGAGGCGAACATATGGTGCGCCCAGACCGAGACTGAAAGCGCTGCGATACCAATAGTTGCAGCGATCAAACCCTTGTAACCAAAGACTGGCTTGCGACTAAAGACTGGTAAAATTTCGGTTGCGATTCCGAAGAATGGCAGAGCCAAGATATATACCTCGGGATGACCGAAGAACCAGAAGAGATGTTGCCAGAGCATGGCGCCACCATTGGCTGGATCAAAGAGGTGCGAACCAAAGAGTCGATCAGATTCCAACCCAAGGAATGCTGCTGCTAGCGGTGGGAATGCAAGGAGTACGAGGATTGATGTAAGCAGCACGTTCCAGCTAAAGATCGACATGCGGAACATCGTCATGCCCGGTGCGCGCATGGTAAAGATTGTGGTGATGAAGTTAACGCCGCCAAGAATTGTTCCGATACCGGAGATTGCAAGGCCGATCACCCAGAGATCGCCACCGATACCTGGTGAATATTGTGAATTAGCGAGCGGGGCGTAGGCGGTCCAACCAAAAGAGGCGGCGCCTCCCGGTGAAAGAAATCCACCAAAAGCCATGAGCCCACCGAAGAGATAGAGCCAATAGGACAACATATTTAAGCGAGGGAAAGCCACATCTGCTGCGCCGATTTGTAGCGGCATGATGACGTTAGCAAAACCAACAAAGAGCGGTGTTGCAAACATCAGCAACATAATCGTTCCGTGCATGGTGAAGATCTGGTTGTACTGCTCGTTGCTCAAGAATTGAAGCCCTGGTCGCGCGAGTTCCGCGCGAAGAACAAGTGCCAAGATTCCTGCTACCAAGAACCAAGCAAACGAAGTCATCAAGTACATATAACCGATTGTCTTGTGATCAGTTGAAGTAAACCACTTTACAAAGATCCGACCCTTGCTCTCCTTGTACGGACGAGCTCCTGCCGACGTTGTTGAAGGCGCTACGCGCTCTGCATAAGTAGTCATCGATTACGCCACCTTAAGTGAGGTTATATAACTTTGATATTCAGCGGGGGTTACAACTTTGACAGTAAAGAGCATGAGTGAGTGATCGCGGCCGCAGAGGATATTGCAACGACCGGGGAACTCGCCCAATTTATTGGCAGTAAATTCGAGGTGGTTGGTAACGCCAGGAAGATTCTGCATTTGAATCATGAAGGCCGGAATCCAGAAGCCGTGATCAACATCCGAGGAAGTTAGGTTGAAACGAACGCGCTCCCCCTGTGGAAGTACCAGCGTTGGACGCTGTGCTGGTGTGCCAGTAATTGTTGGATGCGAAGGTGCATCTTGATATGTGAACTGCCAGGACCACTGAATTGCATTCACATCAATAACGTGTGAAACAACTCCGGGAGCTGAAATCTTTGTTACTCGCGATTCGTCACGAGCGGTGAAATAGAAAAGAACAGCGACGATCAAGAAGGGAATAAGCGTGTACGCCACTTCCGTCGGTATGTTGTACCGAGTCTGCTTTGGAAATTCTGGTCCGTCCTTCTTCTTACGATGGCGGAAGACTGGCCACAGAATAAGAATTGCAGTGAATACGCCAACAACGCCGGCGGTAATCCATGCTCCCTGCCACAAGGGAAGGGATGTGTCGTTGACACTGGAGACGCCTTTGGGGAATCCCATGCCAGAGACTTTGGAAGATGAACACGATGTCAGTGTGACCAAACCACCGGCAGCCACCAATGCTGTACTCAGAGCGCGCTTAAAATGCATGGGGTAAGAATATCGGGCGCGCTCGCTTCTTAAACCCGCTACGGGTAGCCTTCGGCGGGTGGTTTCCATCACCTCGAACTTTCAATCAGAATCCCCGCTCCACCCAGGGGCAAAGCTGGCCCTTCCGAGCGTTTTTGAGCAATCCTGGCCAGATCCCTCCAAATTAGGGGACGACTCACGCTCTGCAGCAATCCTGCTCCACGAGGCTACCGAGACTCTCACTGGGCACCTTGGGGTTACACCCGCCGAGATCGGCTTTATCGGGGATCACTCTTCGGGCTTTCATATCGCCCTCACGGGATTACTCGCTCCCGAATCCATCCTCTGTCATAGCGCGGTCGATCGTCAGGATCTCTTCGCGGTAGCAGCCGCTCACCTCAATCGAGGCGGGAGCACTGAGATCCTTCCCGTCGACCTTGAGGGCAAGATCTCCACACCTGAGTTGAAGCCGAGCGCAGTTGTGGCATGGCAACTCATGAATGGTGAGACCGGTGCAATCAACCCGGCCCCACAATCGATTCTTACTAGCGCACTTCCAGTTTTCTACGATGCGACTGCGAGCGGAACACGTATACCGCTGCCCGAAAATTGGTCCACGGCGTTGTGGGATTCAAGAAGTTGGGGCGGGCCATCTGGACTCACTATTTTTGCTCGACGCCAGGGCTCTGCTTGGCGCAACCCTCTGCCGCATTTAGATAACCGCCTCACTCCTGAAGGTGTCTCCCCTGCTTTGATTATCTTAAGTGCGCTCTCCATCGATAGTTGGGTTGCTGATCAAAAGACCCAAGCAGCAAAGCTTGCCGGAGCTAATGCGCGAATTCGCGGATATATCTCCACCGAAATTGGCGATGTAGATATTGCATCTCCGATAGATGCAAGTGATCACTTACTTTCCTTCAGTTTCCTCTTCGTTGATGCTGAAAAACTAGTTCACGACTTAGCAGCGCGAGGCGTTGCCGTAGATTCGGGCTCCGCCTGCAACTCCAGCAATCTAGAACCGAGCCATGTTTTGGCGGCTATGGGTCGTCTCACTCAAGGAAATATTCGATTAACACTCAAGCACAATCTACTTCCAGAAGATGTGGATTTACTGTTATTGGCCCTTAAAGATTGCGTAAGCGCACAGCGCAACTCATGATGGAAATTCGCGAAATTGATTGCCGCGGAATGCGCTGTCCTATGCCCATCATTCGAATTGCGCAAGAAATTGGCACTATTGAAATCGGGCAAGAATTGATCCTGCTCAGCGATGATCCTGCTACAGCGCCAGATTTAGCGGCCTGGGCAAGAATGCGAAATCAATTTGCGCAGGAACTTTCGCCCGCGCGATATTTGGTGAGAAAGGTGAGCTAGCCAATCAGATTGGGCTTGATGTACTCCGCGATCTGCGCACCCGCAGTATCGCCATAAGCGCCAGTAAATCGCGCTAAGAAATCCGCCTTATCAAAGCGATACTCCTGAGTTCCTTTAGTCTCCAAACAATAAGTCGCAAGCATCGAACCGATTTGTGCAGATCTCTCGAAATCAAAATCCCAAGAGATGCCAGCTAGAAAACCTGATCGGAAGGCGTCGCCTACACCTGTCGGATCAACTTTCGCCTTCTCCTGCGGCACACCTACGTGGATACTTTCAATGCCGCGGCCTTCGATGCGCACGCCTTTAGACCCCAACGTGACGATTCGGATTTCAACTTGATCCAAGAGTTCGGCATCGCTCCAACCTGTCTTCTGCATTGCCAGTCCCAATTCATATTCATTGAGGAAGAGATATTTGGCACCAGTAATTAATTGACGAATATCTGGCCCATCCATCCGAGCCATTTGCTGTGAAGGGTCTGCGCCAAATG
The DNA here is from genome assembly GCA_903919375.1 of uncultured Actinomycetes bacterium. Taxonomy (GTDB): domain Bacteria; phylum Actinomycetota; class Actinomycetes; order Nanopelagicales; family Nanopelagicaceae; genus AAA044-D11. The sequence continues at coordinate 4,369 of CAIXHZ010000131.1, forward strand.
GGATGCCGAGTTGTCGAGCAGTTTCGGTATGGCGCAGCATCGCTGCCGGGTCATCTGGTGAAATGGTGATCAAATCAAAGACGCCAGTCTTGGCAATGATGGGGCTGAGTTCGATTTCGCGCGCTTCGCTCATCGCCCCCGGGAAGAATGAGGCCATTTGATTGAGATCAAGGTCTGTCGTCACCATAAATGTACCGGTGTAAAGCTCGGTGGATATTTTCACGTGACCGGTATCAACGCCATGGCGCGAGAGCCAAGCATCGTAATCTGCCCAGTCCTTGCCAACTGCTGCAATCAGGATGGGATTGAGCCCCAGAGCGCCCATTCCAAATGCAATGTTGGCACCGATGCCACCGCGATAAATATCAAGGCTATCCACCAAGAAGGATAGCGAGACAGTATCTCGTGAACCTTCGACGATAGAGTCAGTGAACTTTCCTGGGAAAGTCATAATGTGATCGCGACCAACAGATCCTGCAACGGCAATTCTCATGGGCTGTATTAAACGCTAGCCCAGCACGAATTCGGGTGCGACAGGTGGATGAAAGTAAATAAATTAATTAATTGAAAGAGTCGCCGCAGGCACATGAGCCTTGAGCATTGGGGTTATCGATAGTGAAACCCTGCTTTTCAATGGTGTCTACGAAATCGATAGAAGCTCCCATGAGATAAGGGGTGCTCATCTTGTCGGTGACTACCTTGACGCCACTGAAATCGGTGACGGTGTCGCCATCAAGAGCGCGATCATCAAAATAGAGCTGATAGCGAAGACCGGAACAGCCACCAGGCTGAACCGCGACGCGAAGACTCAAATCATCGCGACCCTCTTGCTTGAGGAGTGCAGATACCTTTTCGGCAGCTACATCGGTAAGAAGAATCCCGGTGGCAGTAGATGCGGCCGAGGTAATGGTGATGTCTTGGGTGGTCTCAGTGCTCATATCGGAAGGTTACTCCATAGAATATGGATATGTCCCTCCAGAAACTCCTCCTGCTAGGAGCCGATTCAGGCAGCCTGGCCCGCGGAATCGATCTCGCATCCGAACGCGGCGTCTCGTGCGATGGGCAACTCCCGGCTGCAAGCGACCCAGATCTGGTGGCACGCGCTTTAGCTGCCAAGACCGCGCTCGGATCAAGGGCCATGATTCTCGGCCATCATTACCAGCGGGATGAAGTAATCCAATTCGCCGACATTACGGGCGACTCCTTCAAACTTGCCCAAGCTGCTGCCGATAATCGCGAGGCCGAATTTATTTTCTTCTGCGGCGTTCATTTTATGGCAGAGAGCGCAGATATTTTGACGAGCGAGAATCAAAAGGTGATCCTTCCTGATCTTGCTGCCGGTTGCTCCATGGCCGATATGGCCGCCCTACATCAAGTAAAAGATTGCTGGAAACGGCTGGGTGAATTAGGAGTTGCCGATCAGACTCTTCCGATCACGTACATGAATTCGACAGCGGCTATCAAATCTTTCACCGGTAAAAATGGTGGCGCAGTCTGTACTTCCTCTAACGCAAAGCGCGCACTTACTTGGGCATTTGAAAAAGCTGAAAAAGTACTATTTCTTCCCGACCAACATCTAGGTCGCAACACTGCAGTACAAGAACTAGGTATCGATCTCGACAAGTGCGTTGTCTGGAATCCCTGGAAGCCCAATGGCGGACTGACTGATGCTCAAATCCTTGACGCGACAATGATTCTCTGGCGCGGACATTGCTCTGTTCACGGTCGCTTCTCTCGTGAAAACGTTGATACGGTTCGCGCCGCCCTCCCTGGAGTGCAAGTTTTAGTCCATCCTGAGTGCAAGCACGAAGTCGTCACAGCCGCTGATGTTGTAGGTAGCACCGAGAAAATTATTCAGACAATTGCCGAGGCACCTGCTGGCAGTAAATGGGCGATCGGCACCGAGCTCAATCTGGTCCAGCGCTTAGCCAATACCTACCCTGATAAAGATATTCACTTCCTTGATAAGACCATCTGCTATTGCTCGACCATGAATCGAATCGATCTCCCCCATCTCGTATGGGCGTTGGAGAGCTTGGTCGCTGGTCGGTTGGTCAATCAGATATCAGTCGACACGCAGACTGCCTCCAACGCCAGAGTTGCGCTGGAGAGAATGCTGGCCCTACCGTAGCCACATGAGCGAAAAATCCAAAGATTCCGCAGCTTCAACTTCGGGAAAAGGTAAGGCCACCCCTAAGCGCAAAGCAGCCGAGGCAAAGTTAAATGTCAACGCCATTGCGAGCAAAGATAAGAAGACCAACAAAAGTCTTTCCAAGGAACAGCTCCGCTCTCAACGTCTAGCCCAGCGCGCCGCTTATATGCGTGGCGATGAATCAGCACTTCCACTTCGCGATCGTGGCGCGGCCCGCAAATTTGTTCGCGATTACATCGACTCCCGTCGCTCCATCGGTGAGTACTTCTTACCCGTCATCATGGTCGTTCTCGTACTCACTGTTATCCGCCAACCAGCAGTACAGGCACTCGCGGTTCTCTTTATGTATTCCGCAATGCTCTACTCAGTAGTCTCTGGCTTTGTTATCTCTCGCCGAATCAAGAAAATTGTTGCCGCAAAGTTTCCCAACGAACCACTTAAGGGAATCGGAACGTACGGATGGCTTCGCTCGACTCAGATGCGTCGCTTGCGCGCTCCAGCTCCCCGCGTTGCTCGCGGAGAGCGTCCCGAATAATTACCAGCAGATATCGGCCAATTTTTAAGTCTTTAAGCTCGAGGATTAGGGCTCTCTGTCTTAGCTGGATCCTTTTCGGGAATACTTCCCAAGGCGAGATTGATCTTCGCCAAAATTTCCGGTTCTAGCTTTACTCCCGAGGCCTTCACATTCTCTTTTACTTGCGATGGTTTAGTTGCTCCCATAATTACTGATGAAACGTTGGGATTGGAGAGCGCCCAAGCCAGAGCAAGTTGAGACATCGAGAGTCCCACTTCATCGGCGATTGGCTTGAGCTTTTGAACTGCCTCGAGGACTTCATCGCGCATCCAGCGAGAAATCATTCCCGCACCGCTCTTCTTGTCAGTTGCACGTGATCCGGCTGGCGCCTTCTTGCCAGGCAAGTACTTACCCGTCAAAACGCCTTGGGCTATCGGAGACCAGACGATCTGTCCGATGCCTTCCTCCTCGCAGAGCGGAACGACTTTGGATTCAATCACACGCCAGAGCATGGAGTATTGCGGCTGGCTAGAAACAAATCGGTTATAGCCTTTTGCATCCTGAATTTTAAGTGCGCCAGCGATCTGATCAGCGCTCCATTCGGAGAAACCAATGTAATGAACTTTGCCTTGACGAATAAGGTCATCAAAAGCCGAAAGTGATTCTTCGACTGGCGTTTCATAATCAAAGCGATGCATTTGATAGAGATCGATATGGTCGGTTTGCAGGCGCTTGAGCGATGCATGGACTGACTCCATGATGTGCTTGCGTGAAAGGCCACGGTCATTTTTTCCTGGACCAGTTGGCCAGTAAACCTTGGTAAAGAGTTCGTAGCTCTCTCGTCGGACTCCCTTGAGGGCTTTACCCAGAACTACCTCAGCTTTGGTACCTGCATAGACATCGGCGGTATCGAAGGTAGTAATTCCTTCATCGAGCGCTGCTCGAACGCATTTTATCGCCGACTCTTGCTCTACCTGCGAACCGTGAGTGATCCAATTTCCATAAGAAATTTCTGAGACATACATTCCTGAACTGCCAAGGCGACGATATTCCATACTGGGAAGCGTACTCTTAGAGTCATGAAATCGCGCCCCCTTGCCACCATCATTTTCTTGGGGGCACTTGCCCTCCCCGTATCGATACCTTTCCTTTCTGTCGCTTTCGGCGCCGATTCCACCACGGCGCAAACCGGGAGTAAGACCCCAGCACCATCCGATCGCGGAGATGATCGCCCACGAATTGAAGAACACCATGAGGGCATGCAAGGCATTGAACTTTTCATCCTCGGTGGTGCATTTGTGGCAGCTCTTGGGATTGCCTATCGAGTAGGCAAGCTCTCTACATCTCGCACAAAGAAGGATTCCCAGTAGTTATTGAACGCCCTGCGCTAACTTCCGCTCGAAAGGAAATTGCGCTCCTACTTTTTGGAGAGTTTTTATGAACAAGAGAATTTGCATCCTACTCGCCACCTGTGGCTTGCTCATTGGCGCAGCATCGCTAGGAATTGCGACATCGCACGCCGCAGCGATTCCCACCAAAATTATTTCCCTTTCACCAAGCGCTACTGAAGATCTCTTCGGCATTGGTGCAGGTAAGCAAGTCATTGCAGTAGATGATCTCTCTAATTTTCCAGCGCGCGCTCCCATCACCAAACTCAGCGCATTTACCCCTAACGTTGAAGCTATCGCTGCGTACTCGCCTGATCTCGTTATTATCAATGCCACGGCTACTGGCGCTGACTCTGTGAGAAGCCAATTATCTGCCCTCGGAATTGCCGTCTATGTAGAGAAGACGCCCACTGTGCTTGCAGATGCCTATTCGGAAATTTCAGATCTAGGCAAAGCAACTGGCCACGATTCGGCTGCTGCCGCACTTATTGCAACTATGAAGAAGAAAATCTCTCAGGCGCTGGCAACACCGAGGAAAAGCAACTCCTTAACTTTTTTCCATGAACTCGATAACACGCTCTATTCAGCAACCTCAGAGACCTTTATCGGTCACGTATATAAAGATTTTCACCTAACCAACATTGCCGACAAGGCTGCAAAGGCAGATGCGGGAGGCTACCCACAACTGCAGCGCGAATATGTCATCAAATCAAACCCAGCAATTATTTTCTTGGCCGACTCTCAATACGGCGAAACTGCGCAGACCGTTGCCAAGCGAGCCGGTTGGAAAGCAATCGCGGCTCTCACCCGCAAGCAGATCGTGGCGCTGCCTGCCGATATCCCATCGCGTTGGGGGCCACGACTCGTAGATTTCTACCAGTACATCGCGCAAGCCATTAAGGCCGCGAAGTAACACTATGACAGAAGTTGGCGAGGCATCGTTGAGA
>CAIXHZ010000132.1 GCA_903919375.1 uncultured Actinomycetes bacterium
AGCGAACCTTCTTGGAAGCCTTGATCTGGATGGTCTCGCCAGTGAAAGGGTTGCGGCCCTTACGTGCAGCGCGGTCAACCTTCTTGAACTTACCGAAATCATTGATCATTACATCTTCGCCCTTTGAAATAGAGCGAACGATGGTGTCGAAAACGATGTCTACAGCGCGAGCTGTTTCCTTCTTGTTGTTGTCAAAGTGTGGAGCCAACAACGCGATGAACTGGGCCTTGTTCATTAAATCCCCTTATTTACGCGTAAAAGTTAAGCATTTGCTTAACGTGTTTAGAAATCTACGCGTGCAAACACAATAGTGACGCTATTTTCATCGGTGTGTCGTGATTTATTAATTTGCTTCTCCTTGAAAAAATCACTTTTTTACGCTGAGAAAAGCGTAAATCTTGGGTTGAGAGTTTCCCTCGCCCCAAGATTTACCTTAAAAAAAGTTACTTTTAAGCGCGAGCAGGAAGCGTGAGCGGCTTATATGACGCTCTCTTCTCCTCGAACGCACTCACTGCATCTATATTCTTCAAGGTCAGACCAATATCGTCGAGACCTTCAAGCAAGCGCCAGCGGGTGTAATCATCAATCACAAAGGTCAAGGTAGTCGCGCCGTAAGAGACGGTCTTATCGACCAAACTCACCGTTAGTGTCGTAGTCGGATCGGCTTCGATCGCTGCCCAGATCTTCTCAATCTCCTCTTGTGGAAGTACTACAGTGAGCAAACCGGCCTTTTGGGAGTTTCCGCGGAAGATATCGGCAAACCGAGAGGAGAGAATTACCTTGAAGCCGTAATTCTGCAGCGCCCACACTGCATGCTCTCGTGATGAGCCGGTTCCGAAATCGACACCTGCAACGAGAATGTCCGCCCCTGCAAACTCAGGCTTGTTTAGAACAAACTCTGGATCATTGCGCCAAGCACCAAAGAGGCCATCTTCAAATCCGCTCTTTGTTACGCGCTTGAGATAGACCGCCGGAATGATCTGATCGGTATCTACATTTGAACGACGCAATGGAATTGCGCGGCCTGTATGAGTAGTGAATTTCTCCATGATCTTCTTCCTTCCTTACAAATCTGCCGGTGACGAGAGGGTGCCGCGAATGGCGGTTGCTGCTGCAACGAGTGGGCTTACTAGGTGAGTGCGTCCACCTTTGCCCTGACGACCTTCAAAGTTTCGGTTGCTGGTAGAAGCTGAACGCTCCCCTGGTGCAAGTTGATCAGGGTTCATGCCAAGGCACATTGAGCAGCCAGCATTGCGCCATTCGGCTCCGGCATCGATAAAGACTTTATCGAGTCCTTCTGCTTCCGCCTCTAAGCGAACTCGGGCTGAGCCAGGTACGACCAACATGCGCACCGAATCAGATACTTTCTTACCTTTGAGAATTGAAGCTGCGCTACGGAGATCTTCGATACGGCCATTAGTGCATGAGCCTAAGAAGATGGTGTCGACTTTGATCGACTTCAAGGGTGCACCTGCGGTGAGCCCCATGTATTCCAGTGCGCGCTCTGCTGCGCCACGCTCTTCGGGATCGCTAAAGTCAGCGGGATTCGGAACGTTGGCGTTGAGTGGAAGGCCTTGGCCGGGATTGGTTCCCCAAGTGACAAAGGGTTCTAATTCATCAGCATTAATGGTGATCTCTTTATCAAACTTCGCATCGCTATCCGTGAAAAGCGTGCTCCAGTAGGCAAGAGCAGCGTCCCAATCGGCGCCTTGTGGTGCATGTGGCTTGCCCTTGACGTAATTAAATGTGGTCTCATCAGGAGCGATCAAACCAGCGCGCGCACCAGCTTCAATCGACATATTGCACACTGTCATGCGACCTTCCATGGAAAGGTTGCGGATAGCTTCGCCGCGATATTCCAAAACATAGCCCTGGCCTCCGCCAGTGCCAATCTGGGCGATGATCGCCAAGATGATGTCTTTGGAAGTAACGCCTGGCTTTAACTTTCCTTCCACATTAATCGCCATTGTCTTGGGACGTATCAACGGCAGGGTCTGTGTTGCCAGCACGTGTTCAACCTCGCTGGTACCTATTCCAAAGGCAAGGGCGCCAAAAGCGCCATGAGTTGATGTGTGGGAATCTCCGCAGACAATGGTCATACCCGGCTGAGTAATTCCCAGCTGTGGACCTACAACGTGAACGACACCTTGATCGAGATCTCCGAGTGAGTGAAGGCGAACACCAAATTCTTTGCAATTGGCGCGAAGGGTGTCGACCTGCAACTTAGAAACAGGGTCAGCAATAGGAAGGTTGATATTTTGAGTCGGAACGTTGTGGTCTTCTGTGGCGATAGTCAGATCTGGGCGGCGAACTTTGCGGCCAGCCAAGCGCAAGCCATCAAATGCTTGTGGGCTTGTGACTTCATGAATGAGATGAAGGTCAATGTAAATGAGGTCAGGTTCGTTCTCAGCACTTCGAACGACGTGATCGGACCAGATCTTCTCAGCTAACGTCTTTCCCATATGACTTCCTTTTCTCAACTTTCATTGCCGTGACTGAAAGTGCGGCATCACATTTGCATTTCACATAATGAGATGGCAATATCAGACTGTGGATATAAAGAATAGCGGAGTCGGTGTCTTAGACAAAGCCGTCAAGATTTTGGCGACTTTAGAATCAGGTCCCCACTCCCTCTCCGAACTCGTCGCAGCAACCGGCATCGCCCGCCCTACGGCGCATCGTCTAGCAGTTGCCCTTGAGTTCCATCGCTTAGTCACCCGTGATTTCTCAGGTCGATTTGTGCTCGGTGCCCGCTCCTCTGAATTAGCTGCTGCCGCCGGAGAAGATCGCCTCCTCGCAGTTGCTGGCCCAGCATTGTCGGCACTTCGCGATGCGTGCGGTGAGAGCGCCCAGCTCTATCGCCGCCAAGGCGATCAACGGGTATGTGTGGCTACCGCTGAACGACTTTCTGGACTTCGCGATTCCGTCCCGGTTGGGACCGTTCTCACAATGCAGGCTGGCTCGGCTGCGCAAATACTTCTTGCTTGGGATGAGCCCGAGAAATTGCAACGCGGATTAGTCAATGCGAAATTCAACGCCGCATCCCTCTCCGCCGTACGTCGGCGGGGCTGGGCCCAATCCGTGGGCGAGCGAGAAGTCGGCGTGGCATCGGTCTCCGCGCCCGTTCGTGGTCCCAATAATAAAGTTATTGCCGCAGTATCTATTAGCGGTCCTATGGAACGCTTAGGGCGTCAACCTGGTCGCGTCCATGCCGCAGCCGTTGTGGCAACGGCAGCCCGGCTCTCGGAGTTCATCTCAAAGAAATAGTTAGGGAAAGAAAAAACTCCGGCGCGTTATGCACCGGAGTTTTCTTTGTAGCCCCGAAGGGATTCGAACCCTCGTAGCTGACTTGAGAAGCCAGAGTCCTAGGCCGCTAGACGACGGGGCCATATAAATAGGAGTCCGAAGACCCCTGAGAAATACTACTCCTAGGAAAAATCGCTGGGGTACCAGGACTCGAACCTAGACTAACTGAACCAGAATCAGTTGGGCTGCCAATTACCCCATACCCCAAAGGCAAGAGCAAAGAATACCCTAATAATTGCCGGATTTTTTACCTGTCAAAAACCTTCGAAAACCCCTATGAAATAGCGCTTTTCAGGCGAGCCAATGAGCGATCTCGGCCCAGGAGTTCCATCGATTCAAAGAGTGGTGGCGAGATATGACTTCCGGTTACTGCAATGCGAAGGGCGCTAAAGGCAATTCGAGGCTTGAGTGCAAGCTCGTCGATGAGAACTAAGCGAAGGGCAGCTTCAATTGCCACATGGCTCCACTCCCCTACCTGCTCGAGAACTTGGAGTGAGCGCTTGAGAACAATCTGAGATTGCTCGTCGGCAATTTTAGGTAGCGACTCTGTCTCAATCGCAAAATTTTCACCAAAGAGGAATTTCAGCATGGCAGTTACCTCAGCCAAAGTAACGATTCGCTCTTGGATAAGCGGGAGCGCCATACGTACAAGATCGAGCTCATCGGGAGTGCCGGAGATGATGCCATCTTTCACAAGGAAGGGCGTAACTCGAGCAAGGAAATCTTCTAGATCAAGGAGGCGAATCTTGTCACCATTGATCGCTTCTAATTTCTTCATATCAAATCGCGCTGGACTACTGTGAACGCGCTCTACCGTAAAGAGTTCAGTGAGCTCCTGCATCGTCACATTTTCACGATCATCCCCTGGCGACCAGCCCAAGAGCGCTAAATAATTACAGATCGCTTCGGGCAGGAAGCCGCGTTCGCGATACCAGGCGATCGAAACTTCACCATTTCGCTTAGAGAGTTTGGCATTATCTTGTCCCATGACAAATGGCAGGTGGGCAAAGACTGGGTACTCCTCGGGAGTAACTCCCATCGCCTGATACACGCGGATTTGGCGGGGCGTGGAAGAGAGCAGATCTTCTCCGCGCAGAACATGACTGACTTTCATCATGATGTCATCAACTGCAACCGCCAAAGTGTAGAGCGGTGAGCCATCGCCGCGGACTAAGACAAAGTCAGGGACGAAGTTGTGATCAAAGGTGACTTCACCACGAATGGCATCAGTAAAGGTAGTTGAGCCGTCAGGCATACGCATGCGCAGTACTGGCTTGCGGCCCTCACTGGTGTATCTAGTGAGATCCTCTGCCGATACTGTGCGGCATTTTCCATCGTACCCAGGCGCGACATTTGCTGCTCGTTGGGCTTCACGGCGAGCTTCAAGTTCTTCGGAGGAGCAGTAGCAATAATAAGCATCGCCCTGGGCTAAGAATTTTGCAGCCCATTCCGCGTAAATATCAAGGCGCTGACTCTGTAGATAAGGACCATATGGTCCTCCTACTTCTGGACCTTCATCCCAAGTAAGTCCAAGCCACTTGAGGGTGCCAAGCGCAGCTTGAATGTACTCATCTGTTACTCGCTCAGTATCGGTATCTTCAATCCGGAAGATGAATTGCCCACCTGTATGTCTAGCATAGGCCCAATCGAAGAGCGCGGTGCGAATATTTCCCACATGGAGCTCGCCTGTCGGTGAGGGCGCGAAGCGAACGCGAACGGGGCGTGAGGTATTAGTTGGCACGAGCAGAGACCTTATTCGATAGGGAGCCAAGACCGGCGACAGAGACGATGATCTCCGAACCTGCGCTCATCGGACCAATACCGGCTGGGGTGCCAGTAAGGATGACATCTCCAGGAAGGAGGGTCATAACTGAAGTAATAAATTCAATAATCTCAGGAATCTTAAAGATCATAGAGTGCAGCGGTTCAGATTGCTTGAGATCGCCATCGAGGTGCGTTTCAACCAATTGGCTGCCGGGGATAAATTCCGTGTCGATCCAAGGTCCAAGCGGACAGAAGGTATCGAAGCTCTTTGCTCGAGTCCATTGGCCATCCACTTTCTGCAACGGCCGCGCCGTCACATCATTAGCAACTGTGTATCCAAAAATGACATCGTCAGCGCGTTCACGAGGCACTTCTTTGCAAATTCGCCCAATAACGATGGCGAGTTCGGCTTCAAAATCAATGCGATCTGCCATGGCTGGCCATTGGATCGTCTCTCCCGGTCCAATCACGCTGGTATTTGGCTTGAGAAAAATTACTGGTTCATCCGGAACAACGCCACCCATTTCGGCGGCATGATCGGCGTAATTTTTTCCTACGCAGACGATCTTGCTGCGCGGCAGAACTGGCGCCAAGAGTCGCACCTCTTCAAGTGCAATCGTGGATTCGGTCGGAACGATGCCCGAATAGAGTGGATCACCACGTAATACCAAGATGGAATCTTGTTCGTTGAGAATGCCAAAAAGTGGATCAGTGCCAATCCCGGCGCTCTCTGGCGGGGAGAATCGAACGATACGCATAGGGCAATACTACTGCCCAGCTACCTCTTCTTTTGGAGCGATCTTCTCTGCCAAAACCGTTCCAATCCGATGGCGTCGTCCCACAGGACGTTCGGCGGTTAACCGCCACTGTGCAATCTCCATCGTACTTCCAGGCAATGGGACACGGCCCAAATGCTTTGCCAGCAGGCCTCCTAAACTATCGACATCTTCACGATCACTTTCGCTCAGTTCGACACCGAGGGCGCTTTCTACATCATCGAGGTGTAGGCGAGAGAGGATTCGAGCAGTGCCTTCACCCAGCCATTCCACTTCAACTTGTTCATCGTCATACTCATCGGCGATCTCGCCAACAATCTCTTCCAAAATATCTTCGATCGTAATCAGCCCAGCAGTGCCACCATATTCATCAATAACAATCGCCATATGAATCTGGTTTCGTTGCATCTCCTTAAGCAACTCGGTAGCGGTCTTACTTTCAGGTATAAAGGTTGCGGGGCGAATATGTTGACGAACCGTTTCGGTCTGCTCTGATTCGTGATGTTCGTGTGAGCGCCGAGCAAGATCCTTGACGTAGGCAATTCCAATCACATTATCAAGATTTTCATCAATGACCGGAATTCGGGTATAGCCAGATCGAAGTGCAAGTGAGAGGCCTTGACGGAGCGTCTTATCGCCTTCGATCCACACCATATCGATGCGCGGCACCATCAGCTCTCGAACCAAGGTATCCCCTAGATCAATTACTGAGTGAATCATCTCGCGCTCGGAGTCTTCGACTAGCCCCCGCTCCGAAGCATCATCGACAAACTTATGGAGCTCCTCATCCTTGGAATGGTGGTCATGACCAAATAGTCGACCGCCAGAAATTTTGTGGAGCAATGTATTGAGTACGTTTTCGGTCATTGCTGCGCTTTCCAGTCAATCAGTAATTTCTCCTGAAGCGCGAACATCTCGATCTCTTCATCCTTCTCGAGGTGGTCATAGCCCAATAAATGAAGAACGCCATGCATGGTGAGCAATGAGATTTCATCATCCACCGAGTGCGATACCGCTTGCTTGGCCGCAAACTCTGGGCAGAGCACGATATCTCCAACAATCCCTGGGCCATCACCTGACGAGAATGGCTTCATCTCATCCATGGGGAAAGAGAGCACATCTGTAGGACCAGGTAAATCCATCCATTGGATATGTAACTGTGTCATCGCATCTTCATCAACGACAGAAATACTGAGCTCTGATTCGGGATGAATTCCCATGCGCTCAAGTGCGAAAGCTGCGGCCGAAACAATTGCTGTTTCATTGCAAGGTTGCTTACTTTCATTCGTTATTTCGATCATAGCTAGGCCCGAACCGAACGCGGTGGAAGAACTGGCTTACCTTCATCGAAGCGGCCATAGGCGTTGACGATTTCGCCTACCAAGCGATTTCGTACGACATCTTCAGAATTGAGTTGGACAAATTCAATATCGTCCACGCCATCCAGAATCTCATGAACAATCTTGAGACCCGATTGCGCCCCGTGCGGCAAATCTACTTGCGTAATATCGCCCGTGATGACCATTTTGGAGCCAAAGCCCAATCGGGTCAGGAACATCTTCATCTGTTCTGCCGATGTATTTTGAGCCTCGTCGAGAATGATGAAGGAATCATTGAGAGTTCGACCGCGCATATAGGCCAACGGCGCAATTTCAATCACACCTGCTTGCATAAGCCGTGGAATAGATTCCTGATCGATCATGTCATGGAGCGCATCAAAGAGTGGTCGCAAGTATGGATCAATCTTCTCTTGAAGAGTTCCAGGCAAGAACCCCAACCGCTCCCCTGCTTCAACTGCGGGCCTAGTTAAAATAATTCGATTCACTTCTTTTGCTTGCAGCGCAGCAATCGCCTTAGCCATCGCTAAGTAAGTTTTTCCCGAGCCCGCTGGCCCCACCCCGAAGGTGATGGTGTTCTGATCTATCGCCTCAACATACTTTTTTTGATTGGTCGTCTTGGGACGGATAGATTTTCCGCGATTGCTAAGAATATTGAGCGAGAGAACTTCTGCGGGATGAGCTTGCGGGTCTTTGGCGAGCATCGAGATGCTACGAGAAATCAATTCACCGTTGAGAATCTGGCCGCCGCGCAGAAGGACAAGCAACTCTTCGATGACGTGGCCAAAATGTTCGCATTGATCCAAATCGCCTTGCGCGGAAATATCATTGTTGCGAATCGAAATCCGAATCCCCGGAAAGGCTTGCTCCCACATTCGCAGATAGGAATCGGCAGGACCGAGAAGTGCCACCATCGGAATGGCAGTGGGGACGGTTATCAGCGCTGGCTCCATTGCACGCAATCCTACTTTTATCCTGGAGGCCAGGCCAATGCGCGACCCGCTAATAGGTGAACGTGGGCATGAAAAACGCTCTGCCCAGCGCCCGCGCCGGTGTTAAAAACGGTCCGATAATCGGAAATCCCTAGATCGGCAGCAATATCGCCTACCGCGATGAAAAGCTCATCTAATGTGCCGGCTTGCTCGAGCGCCGTGGCTGCTGCATCCGCGCTATGCACCTTGGGAATAATCAGAATGTGTGTTGGGGCTTGGGGCGCGATGTCATTGATTGCGAAAACTCTCTCGCTTTCATAAATCTTCGCAACCGGGATCTGACCATTCGCAAATTTACAAAAGAGGCAATCAGCTTGAACGGTCATGACCTACCACTTTCCTAGGAGAGCTTGAAGAGCCGAAAGGGCCGCGACCCCGGCATGGGCGCTACGAAATACTGGCGAGCCCATCCGGATGGAACGGGCACCGCTTGCTGCAAGAATCGCAAGTTCTGCATCCGAGATACCACCCTCTGGGCCAATCACTAAGGTGATCTCAGATGTATCCGCCAATATACTCGTAATTTCCTGCGAAAAGTGTGAAGTGGCAGATTCATGGAGTACAAAAATATTCTCGCCAGATATTTCTTCAGTACTAACTAGCTGGCCAATTGCGGGGATATGAAAGCGACGAGATTGTTTGGCTGCAGTGAGTGCAGCGTTTTGCCACTTGGCCGCAGAGTCTTGCTGCCACTTAGAGATAGATCGGCTGGCGGCCCACGGAATGATCTGATCTACCCCCGCCTCGACGAGCAATTCCAACATCTCTTTAGTGCGATCAGATTTTGTTAGCGCCTGCACAACTGTTAATCGTGGTGTTTGCACAGGCTCATATCCGCTATTTACGACGAGTGCTTGAAAACTCTTTTTAGTGGTTGCGACAACTTCAACTTCAGCCCATTTCCCAACTCCATCGGAGAGCAGAGCGCGATTCCCCACTTTTAATCGAACAACATTAACCGCATGATGAGCTTCATCACCGGAGACAGTAATAGTCGATGCGCTGGGCAATTCCGGCACAAAGAAGAGCGAGAGCATCGTCTTAGTTATCGATTAAATGCATCGCGAAAGCGTGAAAAGAGGCCGGCTGCACTCTTGTCATTTCGGGTGTGAAGAGTAAATGCGCCCGGCTTTTCACCGCGGAGCTGCGAAAGCTTTTTCAGCAATTCCTCTTCATCCTTTTTCAATTTCGTTGGCGTGTGAACCTCGAGATGGACAATCAAGTCTCCCCGTCCACCACTGCGAAGTTTGGTCATGCCCAA
>CAIXHZ010000133.1 GCA_903919375.1 uncultured Actinomycetes bacterium
ATCACTTCTCCAAAAAATTGGGCGTCCCAACCCCAGTGGCTCGTATTTTGGGAATTCTTGAAGCATCAATTGTCGGAGGCCTAATATTTGCCCTCGGACAAAAGCTCATCAATAGCGTTCAAATCAATGTCCTACCAATTCGCACCGTGACATTCTCGATGTGCGCAATTATCGCAGTGGCGATTGCTATTCGTGCGATGGGTGAAGATGCACTGATGAATCGTGGCGAAGTTGAATCCGGTGAAAATCAGAGCGTTAATGAATCGATCTCTATCGCTCGGGTGAGCTCACCACTTACTGCAGTGGGACTCTTTGCCACCTACTTTGCCTTTGCCTATATCTGGACCCAATCAGCCGGCCGGGCGCTGACCTTCGCCGCGCTCTTTGCGCTTCCGTATTTCTTGCTCTTGGTTCGATTCGACTCCTTAGCGATTTCCGGTTTTGCCAAAATTGGCCGCCACATCTTTGTGGAGTCGATTGTGACTGCTGGAGTAAGCCTTCTGATCTTCCGGCAGGTCAACTCCCAGCCGCTCTTGGCCAGTGACCGAGCAAAGGTCTTCCTTCTCCTGGCTGGAATCCCGCTCATTGCGCAGGCAATCTATAGCGCTGTGTGTGATTCTGCCGAAAGAAAGGGGATAATAGAGCCATGAAGAAGTTTGCCTTCCTCCTCTTGGTCCTCAGCCTGACCCGCGTGGCTGTTGCCTACGCCGAGACCAACACCGCCACAAATGGCACAACCTCCAATCAACAGAATTATTTCTTTGGCAATTCCGCGCAAGCAGCGGCAAATCTCAACCAAGTCCTCGCACTTCTCGTCGGGCCACGTGGCGTTCCCGGCCCCGCCGGTGTCGCAGGTAAAGATGGCTTCGTTGGCCTCAATGGTCAAAATGGAAAAGATGGTCTCCCAGGCGCTCCCGGTGAAGTTGGACCACAAGGTCCTGCTGGCCTGAACGGTAAAGATGGAATTAATGGAGTTAATGGCGCGAACGGTGCGCAAGGTCCTGCCGGTCCTGCCGGTGCCGGTGGCAACGCGGCCTATGCCGTTATCCCTATCGATGCTACGAACACAACCGATTGTCCTTCGGGTCTCGGTGGTTTGAAGTATCACCCCAATACCGGAAATGACACGATCGTCTGCAATGGTGGCACAGGTTCTGGCACTGGCAACTTGCTCAACATTCAAAATGGTTACGCCAGCGGCGCCATGAATGGAACTTCCTGCCAAGGTACGCAGCCGATTGGTATCGCATTTTCTCGTCACTTTAATGGTAATGACTTTGTCTTTGGCAATATTGCTGTCACCAGCGTGAGCGACTCGGTCACTGCACAGAACTCCACCGGGTGTATTGGCAAGACCCTCAATTTCTATTTTAAGATCAACGGCAGCGGCACTCTCAATAACACGACAGATTATTCCAACGGTCGCTTCGTCAAGTGCTCCTACCCAATTACGGCAACATCATTTACTGCCAGCGCATCGCTCTCCACAGCATGCGTAACCAGCACAGATTCCACGGGCTCTGCCTATGGAAATACCACATTCCCCTTGGGCAATATCAGTACCGCGGATTACATCGACAAGATCGGTTTCGAAATTGTCTAAGAAGAACGCCGGCGAGGGTAAAGCCGCACCTGCTCCAGTCATCTCGAAAATTCCACTACCTATCTCGGATTCACCATTGGTCATTGACTTGCCCGATGGCCAAAAGCTGGTTGTGGGAAAGATGATTCAGGGGAGCGTTATCGAAGTTGCGACCTGGCGCGGTACCGGCCGCCCAGATTCGCGAACCAGTCGCCTCATGTTGGGTATGAGTATTGGCGATGTAAATCCCACTCCTGAAGAGCAGGCTCAGAGACCAGCTACCGCAAGCACCCCCACCATCCACGCGGCGACCGATGCGCCAACTGCGCCTAAGAGTCAGGCTCAAGCATGGCTCGATTATTTGGCGGCAAAATACCCGGCTTTGAAATTCCTCAAGGGTAAGAAGATTCCGAATGTGAAACTTCCGCAACGCCCCACCGCTAAAAAAGGTGCCGTTAAGGTCAATGGCGAGAAGAAGTCGCCGTCGCTCAAGGCCAGTAAGTTTGGCGGAATCAAGTCGATCGGAAATAGCGCTGCCAAATCAGAGAAGAAAGCGCCGGTCGTTGAGGTAATTTCCCCTGGCTTTGAATCCAACGCTGATGACGATATTGCCGCGTGGCTCGATCAAATTTCAGAGAAAGCTCGGGTTCGCGTTGAAGCCGAGAGCTCTATTCCTGCAAAAAAGAGTAAGGCAAAGCCCGAGGTATCAATCAATGATGTCTTCACTAAGGTTTCCCCTGCGAAAAAGGCTCCCGTGCGTCGAACAAATGTCGCGAAAAAGGCTGCCAGTGCGCCAAAGAAACGTAAGTAAGTCCGTTACCATTAAGCCATGCTAGATAGAGTCAAGAAGCCCCTTGCCATCGCCCTCGTGGTGATCCTTGCCGGCTTTCTGCTTGGCTTCCGGGTCGGTCATCCTCACTCTGGTCTTCGCAGCGCCCTTGGTTCAGCAGAGTCAAGCATTGCACTCTACAAACATATTGGCGAGCCAACCATTGGCACCAAGGTGGTTGTAGCTGTCCCTGGAGAGCCAAAGAATTCTCCAGCGCTAGGAATTGTTAAGGTAGTTTCGCAAGGTACCGTGGAAGTCCAGTTTGGTAACCGTGTTGAAGTTATCGCGATCAAAGAAGTACAAGGAAAATTGATTGCCGTCGTTCCATTTTTCGGTTCACTAGTTGGGCTGCTCGGCCTCTAACTCTGGAAGTGCTCGCTATTGAGCAAGGGTAAGGCGCATAACAATCTGATTCGGCTTTAAGAGTTTATTGTTTCCAATATCTATCTTTGCGCCCTGAATAAATTCAATCCCGGCATCCTTCATTTGAATTGCAAATTTGAGAGCGTGAACGCTGCCGCGATCGGCGCCATCTTTCGGGTCGAAGCCGCCAATAATATTGACATAGATCGCGTGGGTATTGGGCGCTAACTTCTGTTCTTTGAGGAAGGTGGCAAAATCTTGTCGGATGCGATTGGCATCAAAGCTTTCATAACCCATGATCATGCCGTTGGCGATATTTGTACCAGCGAGATTTCCGATATTGACGGTGGCATTTCCCTTGAAACCACCACCGAGTGAAGGAACAAAGGAAATTGTGGCCAAGAAGACCACCATGAGCGCTAAGAACGAGTCAGCAAAGAGCCAACCACCTTGCGATGTGGCATCCTCTTCATGAAGAACTTGGCGGGCTCTATGGGCCATGGCGGTAGTTACGCCTTCTTCTTCACTCGAGGAGTGCGCTTCTTTGGTGATTCAGCTTGCGCAAGGAGAGCATCAAAATCGTATTCGTAATTCGATACCGAAGGCGAGTAGCGATCTAAAGCTGGTGTAGCTGGTGAGGCCACGGGGAATTTCTTTGTGCTCTTTTCAAGGGATTTAGTCGTAGCTTCAAGTGAATCGGCCGCATTAAGTAATTTAGTCAATAAATTGGCCATGCTGGCATTCATAGATAGGGCAGTAACTGCCTTCTTGTCGAAGAGGAAGCTCTGGAGGGTTACGGCAATTCCTACTCGGTCGCGATCGATTTGGTTTTCAGAATTTTCCTGAAGATCATTCGCTCGTTTACCAGTAATGGAAACGGCAAGCGTCAGCGCGATAACGAGGAAGATGATGAGAAAGTCCAAAGTGGCGATACGGCCGATAGTCCACTCTTTGGCAAGGGTTTGGTAGCCGTTCTGCCAGAAATCCAAAAAGTTCACGACATCAGTTCCATGGATCTTTACATATTTGGAGAATCCTTCAGTCGCCTTACCCACTGCAAACCACGTGAGTGCAACTGGGGCGAAGACGAGTACATTTCGAATTACCGTCATGAGGCGCGTCCATTTCACAGCGCTATAGCCGCCGGAGATCGCGGGGGTAGGCAGGTAATCCATGGGATCCATTGCTGCCCACATCGGCAAGTTCTTATTTTCAACGAGGTCCGAGATGAGAGCAGAGATGTAAGGATCGCTCTTCTGGCCATATTGGGTTGCCCACTTGTCGAGCGCCTCAGCGACCTCGAGGTGCTGGGTATTTTTACGTGTGCGACGAAGTGATGCCATGAGTGAAAGATTACTTGAACTTGGCGTCTAACGGTATCTACCAAGGCTGATCTATTATTCTATTATTGTTGAATATTCAACTAAAATCATAGTAGGCTGGGGTCATGAGCAAGATGCCAGCGATCTATTTGAGTCACGGCGCGCCGCCGCTTTTGGAAGATGCCACCTGGGGGAGCGAACTTGCTCATTGGTCGGCCGACCTCCCAACCCCCAAAGCAATCTTGATCGTCTCAGCACATTGGGAATCTGCGCCGCTTACTGTGGGAGCAACCGATCCCAACGTTGGATTGATCTATGACTTTGGCGGCTTTGCACCAAAGTATTACAACCTTGAGTATCGCGCTCCTGGCGCTGCGGATCTTGCCGCTCGACTATCGGCCATGATGGGGGAGCCGGTGGTTCAACAACCCAATCGCGGCCTAGACCATGGCGCCTACATCCCCTTGATGAAGATGTATCCCGGGGCGAATATTCCAGTCCTTCAAATGTCGATCCCCACTCACGATCCTCAAAAATTATTTGACCTCGGAAAGAAACTTGCCCCTCTGCGAGATGAAGGTGTCTTAATTGTCGGAAGTGGATTTCTTACCCACGGCTTGCCATTTCTGACTGAGTTTCGGATTGATGCAACGCCGCCAGGATGGTCTAAAGAATTCGACCTTTGGGCAGCTGAAACTTTATCGCGCGGAGCAATCGATGATTTGATGAACTACAAAACATTGGCGCCCGGCATGCCTTATGCCCACCCCACGGTGGAGCACTTTGCGCCGATCTTTATCACCTTAGGTGCAGCTACAAATGCCGAAGTGGCGCCAGATACCGCCATTGAGGGATATTGGATGGGACTTTCTAAACGTTCATTCCAAGTCGCTTAGCGTAAAAACGACCTAAGAAATCTTTCTTGAGATCGAAGAATTCGCCCGCAATCAAAGCTGCTCGCATCTGATCCACTAGCCGCACAATAAATCGCTCATTGTGAATCGTGGCCAAAGTCGCTGCCACCATCTCCTTGGCGCGAAAGAGATGGTTGAGATAAGCCGCGGTGTAATGCGTGCAGGTATAGCAATCGCACTCGGCATCAATCGGGGCAAATTGCCGACGATATTTCGCGTTAGAGATATTTACCCGACCATCGTTGGTGAAGACAGCGCTAGTACGTGCCTGTCGAGAAGGTGCGACGCAATCGAAAGTATCGGCGCCATTTTCCACGCCAATAAAGAGATCATCCGGTTCGCCAATTCCCAATAGGTGACGGGGCTTGTTTGCTGGAAGCTCCTCGGTCATCCACCGAACAATCGTGCCCAGATTGGCCTTGTCCAGTGCGCCGCCCAATCCAAAGCCATCAAAGCTGGTCCCATTCTCATCAAGTTCGCTGAGATCTCTAGCAGCCTTGCGGCGAAGATCTTCATATTGCGCACCCTGCAGAACACCAAAAAGTGCTTGGTAGGGCTTGCTCGCGCGTTCCTGAGTAAGGCGGCCATGTTCGACCAGGCACCGTTTGGCCCAGAGCCGAGTGCGCTCCAATGACCGTTCTTGGTATTTTCGGGTGTTGTGCAAAGTTGTGCATTCATCGAAAGCAAAAATGATGTCAGCGCCCAATTGATGTTGGACCCGCATGGAGACTTCAGGGGTAAATCGGTGCATCGATCCGTCGAGGTGTGATTTAAATGTAACGCCATCATCATCGACATGGGCCAATCGTTCCTTCTTCTCTGCAATAACTTCATCGGATCGAAAAGTGTCTTTATCCATGGCAATCACTTTTTTGAATCCCACACCCAAGGAGAGCACTTGGAATCCGCCGCTATCGGTGAAGGTTGGACCAGGCCAGTTCATAAACGCTCCGAGGCCGCCGGCTTCATCCAAGATCTCAGGTCCGGGCTGGAGATAAAGGTGATAGGCATTTGCTAGCAAAGCTTGCGCGCCAAGATCGCCCATACTTTCGGGGAGTACAGATTTCACTGTCGCCTTGGTGCCCACCGGAATAAAAGCGGGGGTAGCAATCTGGCCATGCGGGGTGGAGATAACTCCGGCACGACCTTGGCGATCGTCCAGTTGCTTGGCTATTTCGAAGTTAAAAATTCTTCATTCCCCTAATTTTTCTTAAAAAATTACTCAAAGTAAGTAATTTTTCACGAGCACGCATAGATTACCGCTCTGGCGCATGAGAATACTTTCTCTGGGTATTTATCCACTCACGCCAACATCGGGCTCAAAATTTGGGGAAAGGCCTTAAAACCCCCTTTTTGGGCGAATTCAGGGCAATTTCTCCCGCAAAAAGCTCTTCCTGCACAAAGCATCTCAATTCATTGCACTCTATGGGGCAATTACCAAATACGGACGCGATCTTCTGGCGCAAGATAGAGACCATCGCCGACCTTTACATCGAATGCGGCATAGAACTCATCGAGATTGCGAACGATCTGATTGCATCGAAATTCATCAGGGGAGTGCACATCGGTGGCCACCCGGCGACGCACTTCTTCGGGCCGCATTTTCTGTCGCCAGACTTGAGCAGAGGCGATGAAGTAGCGCTGGTAGCCAGTGAGGCCATCGATGACCGGTGGCTGCTTGCCTTGAAGCGAGAGTTGGTAGGCCTGGTAGCCAATGGTCAGACCACCGAGGTCACCAATATTTTCCCCAACCGTCAGGGCGCCATTGACACGGACATCTGGAGCTTCGAGTGGATGAAGCTGATCAAATTGCGCAATTAATTGATCGGCCCGCTTTTCAAATTCGGCTCGATCGCTATCGCTCCACCAATTGTTGAGATTTCCATCGCCATCGTACTTCGAGCCTTGGTCATCAAAACCGTGGCCAATTTCGTGACCTATCACCGCGCCGATACCGCCGTAGTTGGCGGCATCATCTGCTTCGAGATCGAAGAAGGGTGGCTGCAGAATTGCGGCCGGAAAGACCACTTCGTTTCCGGTCGGGAGGTAATAGGCGTTAACCGTTTGTGGCGTCATGAGCCATTCATCGCGATCAACTTCGGTACCCACCTTGGCAAATTCGTAATCTTGATTGAACTTTGCGATCCGCGCCAAGTTGCCAACTAAATCATCGGCGGAAATTTCAAGTGCTGAATAATCACGCCACTTATCAGGGTAGCCAATTTTAGGACGGAACTTTCCGAGCTTCTCCAATGCGCGCGCCTTGGTCTCATCACTCATCCAAGCGAGTCCAGAAATGCTGATGCGATAGGCCTCGAGCAAGTTATTTACTAGCTCGACCATTCGAGTTTTCGCCGCTTC
Organism: uncultured Actinomycetes bacterium; assembly: GCA_903919375.1. Taxonomy (GTDB): domain Bacteria; phylum Actinomycetota; class Actinomycetes; order Nanopelagicales; family Nanopelagicaceae; genus AAA044-D11. The sequence continues at coordinate 7,372 of CAIXHZ010000133.1, forward strand.
TGGGAAATGCTGAGCAACATAAATCTGTCCAACAGCTTCGCCCAGTGAGCCTTCCACCAAACTGACGGCTCGCTTCCAGCGGGCTCGCATTTCTGGAGTTCCAGAAAGCGTGGTGCCATAGAAATCAAAGTTTGCTTGGGCTAGGTCGGTAGAGAGATAGGAAGCAGAGCCAGAGATTAAGTGCCAGGTGAGCCATGAACTCCAGGCTGCAGCATCAAAGTCATTCAACATCGTAGCGATGCCAGCGAAGAAGGAAGGCTGGCGAACAACGCATTCGGAGAGAACGCGAACCGGCGTCTGGCTCGCTTCTAACCAGAGCGCCCAATCAAAGCCATCAGAAAGTGCTTTCAATTCGGCAAATGTCATCTTGTTATAGGTGGCGCTGGCATCGCGGTCACGTACTTGATCCCAATGGTGGCTAGCGATTGCAGTCTCCAGGGCCAGTACTCGGGCAGCATGGGCTGCGCCATCGCTCACACCAGCAATACCAAGAAGTTTTTCAATGTGAAGTAGAAGCGCTTGGCGAATGGGCGAAAACTCTTCTTCGCGGTAATAAGCCTCATCCGGAAGGCTTAGTCCTGATTGGCCGATATAGGCGATGTTGATGGTGGAATCCATATTGTCGCTTGTGACATATTCGTAGAAGAGTCCGCCATGGCCTTTCGCTTCAAACTCTCCCAGAGCGCGGTGAAAATCATCTTTGCTGGAAATGGCTAACGCCTGATTGATCTCGCTCTGGATAGGGGAGATGCCGAGGCTATTGATCTTCTCCTCAGCCATAAATGAGGCATAGAGATTTCCGATCTTCTCGGCGACCGTCGCACCGGGACCGGTGGGTTGATTTTCAATGATAACCCGAACGTTCTTCTCTGCCTCTTCGTAGAGTTGATAGAAGGCCCCATCGGAGGAGCGGTCAGAGGGAATTTCGGCGCTATCGATCCAGCCACCATTGACGTGGCGATAGAGATCATCTTGTGGTCGGACGGAATCCTTGAAGTGTTGGCGATAGATGCCGCTCTTGGGGTGGCCAGAATTTGATGAGGTGCTCATGAGCAGAGCCTATAAGTACAGCCAATCTTCAGAATGTTTCAACTTTCAACTACTTCTGAGAGGAGGTAAAGTTGCGGCATGGCACCTAAGCAATCAAGCCCTCGCTGGCTCGGCCCCCGCGAAATGAAGGCCTGGCGTTCGTACATCATCGCCTCACGTCGCCTCTTGGAAGCGCTCGATGCCGACCTAGTAGACCACGATCTCTCTATGGCCGATTACGAGGTCTTGGCGCAGCTCAGCGATGCCCCGGATCGCAAACTGCGCATGAGTGAATTGGCCGATATCGCCATGATCTCTAAGTCTCGCCTTTCTCACCGCATGAAAGTGATGGAGAAGGCCGGCTGGGTGCGCCGCGAAGAATGTTTGGAAGATAAGCGCGGATATTTCGCTGTCATGACCGATAAAGGCTGGAAGGCGATCGTCAAAGCCGCCCCAGATCATGTGGAGAGTGTGCGCTCGCGGTTTTTGGATCACCTCACCGTGAAGGATCAGGAAGATCTCGCCAAAATTTTCGATCGACTCCAGGGCCAGTTGCGTGGTCAATATCGGGAAGAGGCTTAATAGTCTTAAGTGGCTTTTGAAATAGATGCGAAATAAAAGAGAATTAAAAAAACCCCGCCATTTTCATGGCGGGGTTTTTTCTAGAAGATTTACTTCTTCTTAGCTGCTGCCTTCTTACGCTTTGCAGGAGCCTTCTTTGCTGCTGGCTTACGCTTTGCAGCTGTCTTCTTTGCAGGAGCTGCCTTAGCAGCTGCCTTCTTGCGACGCTTTGGAGCTGCCTTCTTTGCAGGAGCTGCCTTAGCAGCTGCCTTCTTGCGGCGCTTTGGAGCTGCCTTCTTTGCAGGAGCAGCCTTAGCTGCTGATGCCTTCTTGCGGCGCTTTGGAGCTGCCTTCTTTGCTGGAGCTGCCTTCTTAGCAGCTGCCTTCTTACG
>CAIXHZ010000134.1 GCA_903919375.1 uncultured Actinomycetes bacterium
TGAGGCGATTCATCCAGGCTACGGGTTTCTTTCTGAGAACGCCGACTTTGCTGAGCGCGTTGAAAAGTCTGGGTTTGCATTTATTGGTCCAAAAGCCGAATCTATTCGCCTCATGGGCGATAAGGTTTCAGCGAAACGTGCCATGATCAAGGCAGGTGTGCCATGTGTACCGGGCTCTGAAGGCGCATTACCTGAAAATGATCCCAAAGAGATTATTGCCACCGCAAAACGCGTTGGATACCCAGTCATTATTAAAGCGGCTGGTGGTGGTGGTGGTCGCGGTATGCGCGTTGTACATACCGAAGCTGCGCTTCTAAATGCTGTCAGCATGACCAGAGAAGAGGCTGGTCGTGCCTTTGGAAATCCACAAGTCTACATGGAGAAGTTTCTAGAAAAACCTCGCCACGTAGAAATTCAAATCTTAGCCGATACCCACGGTAGTGCTATTTGGCTGGGTGAGCGTGACTGTTCGATGCAGCGTCGCCACCAAAAAGTCATTGAAGAAGCACCCGCCCCCGGTATTGATCGTCGCTTAATCGCTAAGATTGGTGAACGCTGTGCAGAAGCTTGCCGCAAGATTGGTTACCGTGGCGCCGGAACGTTTGAGTTTCTCTATGAAAACAACGAGTTTTTCTTTATTGAGATGAACACCCGTGTTCAAGTTGAGCACCCCGTTACCGAAATGATTACCGGTGTGGATATTGTTCAAGAACAAATTCGCATTGCTGCTGGTCTCAAATTAGGCTATCGCCAAAAAGACATCGTCTTCCGCGGTCATGCCATTGAGTGCCGTCTCAATGCAGAAGACCCCTTTAAGTTCACTCCAAGCCCAGGGAAAATCGGTTCCTTCCATATGCCCGGTGGTCCTGGAATTCGTGTGGACTCACATGCCTACAGTGGTTACGTGGTTCCGTCGAACTACGATTCGATGATTGGTAAGTTAATTTCTTATGGCAATACTCGCGAACAAGCGATTCGCCGTATGCAAATTGCGCTCTCCGAAATGGTCATTGATGGCATTACAACCAACGTTCCTTTACACCGCGAGTTGATGCTAGATCCCAATTTCATGGAAGGTGGCACCAGCATTCACTACCTGGAGCATCGCCTAGAAGAGCAAGCCGCCAGTCGCGGAAAATCTTAATTGATACGGGTTCTTCATGTCATATCGTGAGCTCGTCTTTACGGTCGTTGCCGAAACTGCCGAACCGCTAGGTGATGCGCTCATCGACTTGGGCGCCTTGTCAGTCACGGTTGAGGATGATGCTGCCGGTAGCTATGACGAGAACCCTCTCTACGGAGAGCCTGGTCTTTCCCCAGAAGTACAGGCTTGGGAACGATCTTCAGTCACAGCACTCTTTAACCCAGAGATAGACGATTCAGGAAGCGCTGATTTTGTTTCTCAATTGCTCGTCTCTCTAAAGGAAGCGGGCTTTCATCTTTCCGCCCCCGAAGAAAAAATTGTCGAAGAACAAGATTGGGTACGACTCACCCAAAGCCAATTTGCTCCTATCCAAATTGGTGAGCGGATTTGGGTTGTTCCTTCTTGGCATGAAGCTCCCACTGATCCCAATGCCATTTGTCTAGCGGTAGATCCAGGGTTGGCTTTTGGGACAGGAAGTCATCCTACAACCCACTTATGCCTGCTGTGGTTAGAACAACATCGCAATTTACAAAACCAAAGCTTGCTCGATTACGGATGTGGTTCTGGAATATTAGCCATTGCCGCTGCAAAACTGGGTGCCAAGCCTGTCGTGGGAACCGATATCGATCCCCAAGCGATGGTTGCCGCTCGTAGTAACGCTGAAATCAACAATACAGTGATTCGATTTGTACTACCGAACGAAGATGCTCCAGAATTAGCCGCCAAAACTAAATACGACATCGTGATGGCCAATATTTTGGCCAATCCACTACAAGTGCTTGCACCAGCACTCGTCAATAAAATGCGTCCTGGCGGTCAAATTGTTTTATCTGGCGTCCTTGCACGCCAGGCAGAAGAAGTGATTGCGACCTATAGCCAATGGCTTACGCTCTCCGTCTGGAAGGAAAGTGAAGGCTGGGTATGCCTGCATGGCACGCTAGCGGATCGCAAACCACAACCCATTTCTGCACCTGCTCAAAAAAAAAGCCTTAAATTAATCCTGCTTGGACTTTTTTTAATGCTGTTACTGGTGTTTGGCGAACATCTTTCAAGAAATTCTTTGCTGCCAATATTGGCGCCGCGTGTCGATGGCACATCTCCAGCAATTGCAGTGAGCGCTTTTTCTTTATTAAAACGCATTGATCAAAAATTGTGTATCGCGTTGGGCTGCATTAATCGTCCCGTAA
>CAIXHZ010000135.1 GCA_903919375.1 uncultured Actinomycetes bacterium
AAACTCCATCAGGGGGAGCGGATTGTCCCTGTGAAATGGAATATGGGAGCTAAAACCTTGTTCCTCGTCAATATCCAAGTAGAAGCTCTTGATCGTGCCCGCTTGCTCTCGGATGTGACGAAGACGCTCTCGGATCAGCATGTCAATATCCTCAACGCGTCGGTCAGTACTTCTAAAGACCGCACAGCGATTTCCCGATTTACCTTTGAAATGGCAGATGCCTCGCACTTGGATTCAGTACTTGCATCCGTGCGAGGCATCGAAGGCGTCTATGACGTCTATCGAACCACCAACAATTAACTATTTTGCAATAGTGAAATCTGCCAATCCTTTGTGAGCTTCAGCGAGCCAAGCCTTACGTGCTTCAGCAGCTTCGCGAGCAACCGTTGCTTTCTTGGTATCGCCAGCGGCTTCGGCCTTTTCGGCTGCCTTAATATAGCCAGCGATAGCTTCTTCAAGCCCCTTGACTACATCGTTTGCGCGTGCAATCGCGGTGGGATCGGTGCGACGGGAGTACTCCTCGTTGAGGATATGAATCTCAGATGAGACTTTTTCGACACGGGCCTCAAGTGCTGCGCGCTTATTTCGATCAGTGACACCAATCTTTGACCAAGCATCCATGAGGGTACGGAATTCGCGCTTGGCAGTGGCGAGGTCTGTAATCGGAAGGATCGCTTCAATTTTGGTAATGAGCTCTTCGCGCTTAATGAGATTGGCTCCCATAGATTCGTTGCGCTTTTCGAGATCAGCGTTCTTTGCCGCGAAGAATTGATCTTGGCTGGCTTTGAATCTAGCCCACAGCTTGGCATCTACAGATGGCTTGCCACGACCGGCCGCCTTCCACGCATCCATGAGCTCCTTGTATCGACGAGCGGTATTGAGCCATTCGCGAGAATTTGCGAGTGATTCCGCCTCAATCACAAGGGCTTCCTTCTTGCTGGCAACTTCAGACGAGGTCGCTTCGAGGTTAGCAAAGTGGGTGCGGCGACGCTTATCGAATTTATTGCGGGATGAAGAGAAGCGCTTCCAGAGTTCGCCATCAGTCACTTTATCCAGGCGAGGAGCTGCCTTCCACTCCTCGAGTAAAACCTTGAGACGTTCAGATGTGACTTTCCAATTTTCAGAGAGGGCGAGTGATTCAGCCTCAACGACCAACTTCTCTTTTTCCACCAGAGCGGTCGCGCGTTTAGCCTCACGTACGGCAGCTTCAACATCTTTACGCTCTTGATAAGCCGCGCGGTGAGATTCGATGAGATCGGGGATCTGCTCAACCGATGATGCAAGAGTGGCGAGATCGCCAACACCATTGAGAGTAGAGACCTGTTCGCGTAACTTATTGACAGCTTCGAGAGCATCGGATGGAACCATAGCGCCGCTCTTGATGCGAGCCGCAAGAAGTGCAACCTCTGATGCGAGCGCTTCAAATTTGCGTACAAAGTATGCAAGCGCTTCTTCGGCGCTCTTTCCGGGATAAGAGCCAACTGGGCGTTCGCCATGCGCAGTCTTGACATAAACGGTGCCATCTTCGGCTACGCGGCCAAATGCTGCAGGATCGCCGATGAGTGCTGAGGCAGCGCTCATAGGCGCCTTTGCTAGTTCTGCTGGATTGATGTCCATGCTCTTTCTCCTTTTATACGATGTTGCGCGTCATTGCCCCTCGCACAAGGTGAGAGCCAACTTCGTTAACGCGGTGCGGGATGGGTCAGATCTGCTCTGACTTGTTCAGGGATAAAGATACCCTTAACCCCATGACGGAGGAGAATCGATGATCGTAGAGGCACTCACCGCGAGCTATTTTGAGACCAATTGCTGGGTCATTGCCCCGCAGGCGAACTCGGAATGCCTGATTGTGGACCCAGGAATCGTTGCGCCCAGCATGGTGGGTCAAATCTCCCAATTCCTCAAAAAGTACAATCTCAAGCCCGTTGCCACACTAGTGACTCATGGCCATTTAGACCATACCTTTTCGGTTCAGCCGCTCTGCGATGGTTATGGCATTCCCGCCTATATTCATGAGAGCGATCGCAGACTTTTAACTGATCCTTTCAAGGCGTTGCAGCAAGGCGGTATGAGTGATCAGATCATGCGTGAACTCGGGGTGAGTACTTTCAGCGAGCCGGCCCAAGTAATTTCGTTCACTGATCGCGCCCAGCTTTCGCTGGCCGGCTTTGCGCTAGATATTGCACATACCCCTGGCCACACGGCCGGATCGGCGATCTTCACCGTAGACGATACCTACCTGATCTCAGGTGACGTTCTCTTCGCGGGTGCGATTGGTCGTACCGATATGCCGACCGGGTCATCGGCGGCGATGAAGAAGAGCTTGGTAGAGAAGATCTTGCCACTCGAGGATCACCTTATTGTTCTCCCAGGCCATGGCCCTCAAACTACAATGGGGCGCGAGCGTAAGAGCAACCCATATTTGCAAGATCGTTTTTTATCGAGTCCATCCAAGCAGGGAGAGTAATTAAGTGAACAAGATTCAAGCCCCTAAAGGCGTTCACGAATTTGTCCCGCCGGAATCTGGTGCCTTTGAGTTTGTCCGTACAACCTTGATTGATTCTGCCAAGGGTGCTGGGTACGGCCTGATCGAATTACCAGTCTTTGAAGATACCGAACTCTTCACGCGAGGCGTAGGGGAGTCAACTGACGTTGTCTCTAAAGAGATGTATACCTTTGAAGATCGCGGCGGTCGTTCTATCACGTTGCGCCCTGAAGGTACCGCTGGTGTGATGCGATCGGTTATCGAGCACAACCTCGATAAGGGCCAGTTGCCCTGCAAAGTTTGGTACTCCGGCGCTTTCTTTAGAGCAGAACGTCCTCAGGCCGGCCGCTATCGTCAGTTCTATCAGGTTGGAATTGAAGCCATTGGCCTTGGCGATCCGGAGATCGATGCTGAAGTCATCGCAGTGGCAGATCGTGCCTTTAAAAATTTGGGACTTAAGCGATATCGCTTGGAGATCACATCCTTGGGGGATGCGCAATCGCGCGCGGCTCATCGGGTAGATCTCTTGAAATTTATCTCAACACTCGATTTGGATGAAGCAACCGCGGCGCGCGCGGCAATAAATCCACTACGACTCTTTGATGATAAGCGTGAAGAGATGCGCGCGGCTATGGCCAGCGCACCGCTCCTTCTCGATTATCTATCTGAGGAGAGTCGACTCCATTTCACTCGCGTGCAAGAGTTGCTCACGCTCTTTGGTATCGATTTCACAGTCAATCCACGCATGGTTCGAGGACTGGACTACTACACCGGGACCACCTTTGAATTCATTCACCCCGATTTGGGTGCCCAATCCGGAATAGGTGGCGGCGGGCGATACGACGGATTGATGGCCGAGCTCGGTGGGGCAGACCTTTCGGGGATCGGTTTTGGCATTGGAGTGGACCGCGTCTTGCTCGCCTGCGAGGCGGAAGGTTCGATTACCGAAAAAATTGCCGAAGAGTTCGGGCTAGATCTCTTCCTCATCGCCATGGGCCAAGAAGCCAAAGCCAGCGTCTCTGTTCTGCTTAACTCGTTACGCAATTCGGGATCACGGGTAGATATGGCCTACGGCGATCGAGCCCTCAAGGGTTCGATGAAAGCGGCTGATAAGAGCGGTGCTCGATTTAGCATGGTAATTGGCGCCGATGAACTCGCCTCGGGTGAGGCAATTCTCAAAGAGATGACAACTGGAGCAACGAGATCAATTAGACTCGACTCCTTCACCGAACACTTTAAAGAAATTAGGGCTAAGTAATGTTGCGCACACATAACGCGGGAGATATCCGAGCGAGTCATATTGGCCAGAGCGTCACGTTGGCTGGTTGGGTGGCCAGACGTCGCGATCATGGCGGCGTTGCCTTTATTGATCTTCGCGATTCCAGTGGCGCCGTCCAGGTGGTTATTCACGACGAAAAGATTGCTGGTTCACTTCGCGCCGAATGGTGCATTCTGATGACCGGAACCGTTGCCGCTCGTCCTGATGGAAATGCCAATGCCAATATCCCCACCGGTGAAATCGAAATTAATTGCGAATCCCTCACTGTACTTTCAGAAGCGGCGCCGCTTCCTTTCCCGGTTGATAGCGGCGATGTCAGCAATATCTCCGAAGAAGTACGTCTGAAGTATCGCTATCTCGACCTTCGTCGAGAAGGACCGGCAAAGAATCTTCGCCTTCGCTCGCAGGTGACATCGGTTATTCGCTCCGTTATGGATGAAGAGGATTTCCTCGAGATCGAAACACCGTATCTGACTCGCTCCACCCCAGAAGGCGCACGTGATTTCCTGGTCCCAGTTCGACTCCAACCAGGTAGTTGGTATGCCTTACCGCAATCACCGCAACTCTTTAAGCAATTGCTCATGGTCGCTGGAATGGAGCGCTATTACCAAATTGCGCGTTGCTTCCGCGATGAAGATTTCCGAGCTGATCGCCAGCCTGAATTCACCCAGCTCGATATTGAAATGTCCTTTGTGGATCAAGAAGATATCTTGGCGGTGGCAGAGAAGATCTTGACGCGGACATTTAAGAAGGTCGTTAGTTACGAAATCCCTCTGCCCATCCCACGCATGACTTATTGGGAAGCGATGCGTCGTTATGGCTCTGATAAGCCCGACCTTCGATTCGACAATGAGTTAGTGGATGCGACCCAATTCTTCTCCGCCACAACTTTCCGAGTTTTCCAAGCAGCTTATGTCGGAGCAGTAGTTATGCCGGGTGGCGCTGGCTCACCTCGTCGCGAGCTCGATGCGTGGCAGGATTGGGCAAAGGCGCGCGGTGCTAAAGGGTTGGCGTACATCCTCGTTCAAGAGGATGGAACGCTTGCTGGACCGGTAGCAAAAAATCTTTCAGAGAGTGAAGCGGCTGGAATTGCTGCTCATGTAGGCGCAAAGCCCGGAGATGCGATTTTCTTCGCTGCGGGAGATCGAATCTCATCACTCAACTTGTTGGGCGCAGTTCGCCTTGAAGTAGGCAAGCGTTGTGGTCTTATCGATGAGAGCGCCTGGAAATTCCTCTGGGTCGTCGATGCTCCCATGTTCGAACAAATCGATAGCTCCAACCCCGAATCCGGATGGACTGCAGTCCACCATCCTTTCACTGGCCCCAAACCAGAGTTTGCTGGAACTTTCGATAGTAATCCGGCAGAAGCGCTTGCGTATGCCTACGACATCGTGCTCAACGGTAACGAAATTGGTGGCGGCTCGATCCGTATCCATGATCGCGCCATGCAGGCTCGAGTATTTAAGACTATTGGCCTCTCACAAGCTGAAGCCGAAAGTAAATTCGGCTTCCTCCTCGAGGCCTTTAACTATGGCCCACCACCACATGGCGGAATCGCACTTGGTCTCGATCGTCTCTGCGCACTTTTGGTGGGAGCGGAATCTATTCGTGAAGTAATTGCCTTCCCTAAGACGGCTAGTGGGGGAGATCCATTGACCGGAGCACCAACTCCGATTACTCCAGCCCAACGCAAGGAAGCGGCAGTAGATTTCGTTCCCGAAGTGAACCCAGCGCAATAGCGCCTACTTCTTACTTCCATGGAGCAACGATGACGAATAATCTGCGACATCGTTACGGGACGGCAGGTTTTGCGCTGCTGATTTCAATGTCCCTGCTCTCAGGCTGTACACCAGCGCAGCAATATCCGGGAGATAAGAAGACGGGCACCTATTTCACGGCGCCCACTTCATGGAAAGTGATTACAGAGAAAGATTTATCTGCCATAGAGTCGCACTCGACTTCTACCGGAGCTGCCGAACGTCTCTCTGAAGTTCTCTGGCAAAAGGCCTTAACACCATCACCCACTGTTTCGGCGAAGGATGTCTACTCGCTTCGCACCCCGAAGGCGCCGATTGCATACGTCCGAGTTCGATCCCTCTCGATGGATGAAATCAATTCGATTTCATATAACCAATTGCGGGATTCGATCTATCCCATAACTACGTGGCTGGCTGACACAGCATCATCGCCCAAGAATTTCACTCTCTTAGATGATCTCGAACGAGTCGAAAAGGGTGCAAGAGGAGTGCAAACAATTTTTACTGTCGCCGGCAGTGATGGAGCCCTTGAATATGTGAATCAAACCGCCCTGGTATCGACCGATCGTTCAACCATCTTTATTCTGCTCATACGATCCAGTGAGGCCGAGTATGAGAGGTCAAAAAAATTGTTGGAGAAAATGGCCGATTCCTTTACCGTCAGGGGTAATAAGTGAGCGAAGTAGATCCACGCACCTTACAAAGCCGCCCTCGCGATACTGATCGCAGAGTTCGAGTGCATCTTCCGATCTTTGATCGAACTAAGTTTCTCCTCCTCATCTCGCTGACCTTCTTAATATTGATCTGGGCAGATCTTGCTGACAATCCGCTCTTGAGTTTTAGCGATGCCTTCTCGCTGGCGGTCAAGAATCGAGCATGGTTACTGGTGCTCTTAGTTGTAGAAATCGTTCGACAAGGTCATTTTCTGCTCGCAGAGTTATTGGCGCCTTATCACGGCTTCTGGCAGCGCTATTTCAGTTTTATTGAAAGAAGTCAACTTCGCATAGGCGATTGGAATCGTTACCGAATTTCACGAATCTTTAAAGGCATTCTCCTTCTCATACTTCTCGCATTTATCTTGGGCGCGATCTACAAGGAGACGCCGGTCAAAGCACTTTTCCTAGCTCCCAAGGCGCTATGGTCAGCGTTGCCAGTCTTAGGACAAATCCTCTTTGCTGTGGTCTTTATCGTTATCCAATTTGTTGCGATGTTCTGGTTCTTATCTCGCGGTGGAATCGATACCTATTTCCCAGACGATATTCGTACTCGATTCACTGATGTGTGGGGTCAAGATCATGTCCTTGATCGAATTCGTGAGAATTTGCTCTTCTTGGAAAGCCCGGAGCGAATTGAAAACCATGGTGGATATGTCCCGGGTGGAATTCTCCTCTGGGGCCCACCAGGTACGGGAAAAACATTAATGGCCGAATCCATGGCGGGTGAGACTGGTAAGCCATTCGTTTTCGTTGATCCAGGTGCTTTCAACGCCATGTTCTTCGGTGTTGGAGTGATGAAGGTTAAGGCGCTTTTTAGAAAACTTCGCAAACTTTCACTTCGCTATGGTGGAGTAGTCGTCTTCTTCGACGAGGCTGATTCGCTGGGTAATCGCGGAATTATCTCTCAAGGCGGCGCGATGCACTCAAACTTCGGCGTTGACTGCCATGGTGGAAATTACCTCTCTGATGAGAGCCAGTCCTTGATTTTCCGTCAGAACATTGCTGCGCCATTCGTTGTAGGTGGTGCAGCAAATTCTGGCGGTGGGGGAGGTATGGGAACCCTTCAAGCTCTTCTCACCGAACTCTCCGGCCTGAAGAAGCCACGCGGTTTGTACAATCGAGTCATCCGAAAGGCGTTGGGTATGCGGCCAAAGAGCCCTCCCAAATATCGAATTCTGGTTGTTATGGCAACGAATATGCCAGAGGCACTCGATGAAGCGCTCTTACGCCCAGGGCGAATCGACCGCATGTATCGTGTGGGTTATCCCAGCAAGGCTGGGCGTATTCGCACTTATGAAGGTTATCTGGGGAAGATCTCTCACGAATTAACCGAAGCTGAGATTGATAAGCTCGCAACAATTACGCCCTATGCCACTGGCGCGACGATCAAGGACACAGTTAACGAAGCCCTCATCACCGCCATTCGCGATGGCCGCACAACAGTCTCGTGGCGTGATGTTGTGAAAGCCAAACAGCTCAAGGATCTCGGACCAGGCGAGGATGTCGAATATGTTGAGCGCGAGCGTCATGCTGTTGCTGTGCACGAAGCATGCCACGCTGTTATGGCACATCTAGTTCGCAAGCATATGGAGATTGATCTTGCGACGATTGAAAAGGGATCGAATTATTTGGGAATGGTCGCGAGCATTCCACCTGACGATCAATTCACCCGATGGAAGAGTGAGTATGAGGCTGATATTTTAGTCTCGCTCGCTTCGTTAGCGGGTGAGCGCTATTTCTTTAGTGGTGATAACTCTTCTGGCGTATCAGGTGACTTGGAGAGCGCAACTACAATTGCGAGTTTGATGGAAGGCCAGTGGGGAATGGGTTATACGATCTCATCGCACGCGAGTAATCGAAGATTCGAAGTGGGCGCTCCGGTAGGTGGTAAAAAGGGAGTTGGTGTGAAGGCCGAGAACGGACTCCGCGGTCTCTCAGATCGAGTGGAAAGCAATCTCGTACGTCTTCTTGGTCAAGCCGAGAAAATATTGGTGGCCAATCGACTCAAAGTTCTAGCCTTGGCCCATGCCCTGGAAACCTACAAGACGATCTCCGGGGAAGATGTTCATGCCGTCCTTGAGGGTGGCAAAGGACCGCTAGTCGATGGCACGCCCTATCAGATTGCGGCAAATCTGAAAAAGATTGAGAAATATCACCTTTCAGCAGTGGCAGCCCATTCTGAGCACCAGAACCCAGGTATTGAAATACCAAAGTTTTGAGGGAGCGATCGGGTACTCTGAGCGTCATGGGTCCAGGTGGAATTGCAACTATCATCGCAGCAGCTGCGTTAGCTGTCATCGCTCTCTCCGTGGCTTACGCCATTGTGCGGGTTGGTCGCTTGGTTGATGAGGCCAGCGCCTCACTTAAAGTACTTACAGATGAGACCACGCCGCTACTCAAAGAGGTCACGACGACAGTCGAATTGGTTAATGCCCCGCTCACAACTATCGCCAGTGTTTCCAAGAACATCGGTGATGTCTCGGCCAAAATTGCCGGCGTTACCGAATCTTTCGTAGATAAGAATGGCCTGGCAATGAAAGTTGCGGCCGGTCTCTTGGGAGCGGCAAAAGAGAAGAAGTCGCGCCAACAGGCCAGCGAGAGCAAGCCTCGCCGGCGCCGTACAAAATCGACAACCGAGGATGACGAGTAACCATTGAATTCAGCAGAAATTAGATCGCGTTGGTTAAATTTTTTTGAGTCGGGCAATAGCCAGGGCCTCTCTCACACTGTAGTTCCATCGGCATCGCTTATTGCCGATGACCCGAATCTGCTTTTAGTGAATGCTGGAATGGTTCCTTTTAAGCCATATTTTTTGGGGGAGATTACCCCGCCTTATGCTCGCGCTACTTCGGTACAGAAGTGTGTTCGCACATTGGATATCGATGAGGTCGGTAAGACCACCCGCCACGCAAGTTTCTTTCAAATGTGTGGAAATTTCTCCTTCGGCGATTACTTCAAAGAGGGAGCGATCGCTCTTGCTTGGGAGTTATTGACCAAGCCAATCTCTGATGGTGGTTATGGCTTCCCAGAATCGAAACTGTGGGTCACGGTCTATCTCGACGATGATGAGGCTGCTGATATTTGGCATAAGAAAATCGGCGTACCAAAAGAACGAATTCAACGTCGCGATATGGCCGACAATTTCTGGTCGATGGGTGTGCCTGGACCATGCGGCCCTTGCTCCGAGATTTATTTTGATCGCGGTCCGGCATATGGAGCTGAAGGCGGCCCAATTGCTGATGAGAATCGCTATCTTGAAATTTGGAACTTGGTATTCATGCAAAATGTCCGCGGCGAGGGTGGCGGAAAAGATTCCTATCCAATTTTGGGTGAACTGCCAGCCAAGAATATTGACACCGGATTAGGGTTAGAACGGGCTGCTGCGTTACTGCAGGGCGTGGAAAATATTTACGAGATCGATACCACTATGCAGATTCTGCAACGTGCTTCTGAACTATCTGGCGTTAAGTACGGCGCCGATTCTAAGAGCGATGTGGCACTTCGGGTGGTTGCTGACCACGCGCGAACGACCATGATGTTGGTAGGCGATGGCGTATTGCCTGGCAATGAAGGTCGTGGATATGTCTTGCGTCGAATGATGCGACGGACTATCCGCAATATGCGTATTTTGGGCGCACCGGATCGCAATAGCGCCGAACTCGTTAAAGCGTCGATTGCCGCAATGGGACCGCAATATCCAGAATTAATTGAGAGCCAAGAACGCATTCTGGCAGTAACTCTCAACGAGGAAGAATCCTTCTTGGCAACGCTCAAGAGTGGAACGCAGATATTTGATTTATCGGCGCTTCAAGTAAAGAGCACTAAGTCTGCTCGATTAGAAGGCGACACTGCTTTCAAACTTCACGATACCTACGGTTTCCCTTTCGATCTAACCCTCGAAATGGCTTCAGAGCAAGGCCTATCGGTAGATGAAGATGGTTTCCGCAAGCTCATGAAAGAGCAGAAAGATCGAGCGAAAGCAGATGCTCGCGCAAAGAAGAGCGGACATACAGATCTCTCTGAATACAAGAAGATTGTTGATGCTCACGAAGCCACTAAATTCACAGGCTATGGCGAGATGGAATCTGAAGCGCAGCTCAAGGCCATCATGCTTGATGGGAAGAGCGTTGCCGAAGCGCCGCTGGATTCCGATGTTGAGTTAATTCTTGATCGTACGCCGTTCTATGCTGAAGGCGGCGGACAGCTTCCTGATGGCGGCCGAATTGTTTTGGGCAATGGCGCAATTGTTGAAATTGATGATGTCCAATCGCCCATTCCGGGCCTCTACATTCACAGAGGTCAAATTATTTCGGGTTCAGCGAAGGTCAATGATGGCGCGCTTGCCTCCATCGATCGCGAGCGTCGATTAGCAATATCGCGCGCTCATACCGCAACGCATATGGTTCATAAAGCTTTCCGTGAAGCGTTGGGGGAGACGGCAACTCAAGCTGGTTCGGAAAACGCACCGGGTCGATTCCGCTTTGATTTTCCCGCTAATGGTTCGGTTCCAGTTTCAGTTTTGACTGATGTTGAAGCTCGAGTAAATGCCCTTCTTCTTGAAGATTTAGCCGTTACTGCAAAGACCATGACCCAACCAGAAGCTAAAGCTATGGGCGCTATGGCACTTTTTGGCGAAAAATATGGCGATCAGGTTCGCGTTGTGAGCGTTGGCGACTGGGCCCATGAACTCTGCGGTGGAACCCACGTTTCCTCATCGGGACAATTGGGGGTCGTGAAACTGCTATCCGAATCTTCCATTGGAGCTGGCGTTCGTCGAGTTGAAGCTCTGGTTGGTCGCGATGCTTTTTCTTTCCTTGCGCGCGAGCACCTCTTGCTTAATTCCTTGACTGATCTCATCAAGGGTGCCAAGGTTGAAGAGTTGCCAGAACGCATCTCTGAAATGATTGAGAAGATGAAGGGTGTTGAAAAGGAATTGGCAGCGTTTAAGACTGCTAAAGCCCTCGAGTCGGCATCAGCTCTGCTCGCAACCCAGAAGCAAGTTGGCCCTATCGCTCTGATTGCATCGGAGATTGAAGCTGGGCTTACGCCGGATGATCTTCGGGCAATTGCTACAGATTTGCGAAATCGATTGACGGATGGTGTTGTTGTGCTTCTCTCTCGTTCTCCTGATCGAGTTTCTCTTGTGGTCGCTGCAAGCGAAGCTGCTCAAAAGCGAGGAGCGAAGGCCGGCGCCCTGGTGAAAGCGGGATCAGTCATTCTTGGCGGTGGCGGTGGCGGTCGCGATGATTTCGCACAAGGTGGCGGGGTAGATGCGTCTAAAATTTCAGCTGTTCTAACTGAACTCACTCATTCCATCATTGCGTTAGTCGGATAATTAATGGAACAAGGGCGTCGGTTAGCCTTTGATTTCGGAGATGTCCGAATTGGCGTTGCTGCTTCAGATGCTTCGGGTATTTTGGCCTCGCCCGTTGCCACCCTGGATACTCAATCACAAACTCTTGATCGCGATTTGTCTCAACTCTTTGAGGAGATTGCACCGATCTATATCGTGATGGGGCAACCAAAGAACCTATCGGGCAACGCGAGTGCGAAGATGGAGTCGGTTCGTCTCTTCGCAGAGAGATTGCGCGCATTGACGCCGCTCCCCATCTACTTTGTCGACGAGCGATTAACAACGGTGAGCGCCGCTCGGGTCTTGAAAGACTCCGGAAAGAATTCACGTGAGGCTCGCAAAGAGATAGATGCGATGGCAGCAACGGCTATTTTGGAGAGTGCTCTTAATAATGAGCGACTCCAAGGAGCACCATCACGAGAGATGTACACGTGAAGCGAAGGTTGGTTGGTGCCCTCGTGGCGACAGCAGTCCTAGCACTCGTTGGTCTATTTCTCCTCCATGCACCCAATGATTTCAGCGACAATCATCCAGGCGCGCCTTTTGCTTTTGAAATTGGCCAAGGCGAACTCGGGTCATCGATCGCTCATCACTTAGTGAGTTCGGGAGTCATTAAAGATGCTGGCCGATTCATCCAGATCTTTTCCGGTGACGCTACTGCGCGCGCCATATCTCCTGGCATACATCTCATCCAAACTCATATCTCTAGCAAGAGGGCGATCTCCCAATTGCTTGATCCCACTCGAATACAGGGGCTCATTAAGATTCGAGAGGGTTCGACTTTCAAAGATCTTCTGCGGCAACTTCGGGCTTCGCGGACCATCGATATGACAACCCCCGTGATCAGCTCCATCACTCCAACGCTGCCAAATCCGGCTGGCTCCTGGGAGGGACAACTTGCTCCGGTCCAATATTCTTTCCCATCCCATACATCGTCAAGTAAAGCTATCGCCTCGATGTCGGCTGCTTTCGCTCATGAAATTGCCTCGATCCACTTGGCGCAGGGTGTGCCAGGATTCACTGCCTATCAAAATCTCACTATCGCCTCGATGGTTCAAATCGAAGGTGATAACGCATCGTTCGGCAAGGTCGCTCGAGTGATCGTTAATCGCCTGAAAATCGGTATGCCGCTTCAGTTGAATTCAACTGTGCAATACGCACAGGGAACGCAAGGATCCATAACACTCTCTCGAAACGCCACTCAGCGACCTTCGGCCTACAACACCTATCTGCACGTAGGGCTGCCACCCACTCCGATTTCATTTCCGAGTGTTGCAGCCCTTCAGGCCACGCTTTCACCTACTGCTGGAGATTGGCTCTATTTCATCACCGTAAAGCCAGGAGATACTCGTTTCACATCTCACTACGATGAGTTTGAGGGTTGGGTTACAC
>CAIXHZ010000136.1 GCA_903919375.1 uncultured Actinomycetes bacterium
CGACCTTCGACAAAGGAACGGATAATCCAAATCGGTAGTTGATGGGAGACAGCAATTGCATCTTTGCCGTTTGCGGCATCGCGCGCTGCAAATATCGATGCCAACATCCGTTGAATCTGCTCTTCGTAAGGTTCGCCCCATGATGGCTTTGCCGGGTTATACAAATATCGCCAAGATTTTGGATGGCGCAATACGCCGCTCCCCAATTCAAATTTCTTTCCTTCGAAAACATTGGCTGCTTCAATTAATTGCGGTTCGGTGATGATGTCGAGTTTATGTTTTGCAGCAATCGGTGCTGCAGTCTCCTGCGCGCGTTGAAGTGGCGATGCCAAGATCGCACCGAGATCGAGCGAGTCGGACCACTCTGCAACAGTGCGAGCCATCTCTTGTCCGCGATCAGACAGACGCCAACCGGGCTGACGGCCATAGAGAATTTTCTCAGGGTTCTCTACTTCGCCATGGCGAAGGAGGTGGATTGTCTGGGCCATGCGAGAAGCATATCGGCGCCAGCGGCCAGCCCTTCGCTAAGGTATAGCCATGAGTGAGGCATCGAAAGGCTTAAAGCGCGTAGCTTTCTTCGATGTCGATAACACTATTTTGCGAGGTTCATCACTCTATTTTCTTGGCCGCGGGATGTACCAGCGGGGCTTCTTCTCTAAGCGCGATATCTCGGCCTTCGTCTTAGCCAACTTGCGCTATCGCTTAACAGGAACTGAGAATCCTGATGAAATTGCCCGAGTGCAAAACGCTGCCTGCGAATTTATTAAAGGCCACAAAGTCGATGAGATCTTGGCAATTGGTTCTGAAGTTTATGATGAATATGTTTCGCCAGCGCTATGGCAAGGAACCATCGAAATTGCCAACGAACATTTAAAAAATAATGAAGAGGTCTGGCTCGTTACTGCAACTCCGGAAGCACTTGCAGATCTGATCGCGAAACGGTTGGGCTTTACTGGCGCACTGGGCACTAAAGCAGAAGCAGCTGATGGTAGCTACACCGGAAAAATGATTGGCGCTCTCTTGCATGGCAAAGAGAAGGCGCGCGCAATTAAAGAGTTAGCTGATCGTCACGGGATCGATTTGGCACACTCCTATGCCTACTCCGATAGCCACCATGACATTCCACTTCTCGAGGCAGTAGGTAATCCACGAGCTATCAATCCCGACACCCTGCTACAAATTCGCGCTATTCGCGATAATTGGCCAATCCATGATTTCCGCAGAGCGCGCGCGATCAAAGCCTTCTTCGGACCGATTGCCGCTCGCATCGTGGCGATCGCAACTTTCGTATCTCCGCCTAAATCCCGCGCTAAAGAGAAGTAAGGACTGTGGTCAGAGTGACCACTAAATCCCCAGTAAAGTAGGCCAGTTATGTCGACGCCATCCTTTACTGAAGAGCTCCGCTCCCGAAGCGATGTCGATCTCTCGCGCCTCTTTACCCTTCGGCCTGATTTAGTTACTCCCCTACCTGGCGATCTCTCGGCGTTAGCAGCTCGAGCAAACTCCACCCCCAGCTTGATGCGTGCGCTAGAAAATCTCAACAAATTTCAGTTGGACCTAGTTCATGCACTCTGCACTCTCGATGAACCTTTCAGTAGCGGGGAGCTGGTAGCAATAACAGATAAGAGCGCAGCTGCTGAATTGGAAGAGATCTGGCTTCGAGCGCTTGTGTATCGGGATGGAAAGAAATTTCGCCTGCCTTCAAATTTACGCAACCTTATTGGCGATGAACCGTGTGGCCTAGGACCGCGTCGCTCTCACAACACCGTTAACTTTGATCTCATTAAGGATGCACCTGCGGCATCGCTTCAAGTACTAGACCGATTGGTGTGGGGACCTCCTCGCGGACAGATCGGCAGCATTAAGAAGCCGGGCGCTGCTATCGGTTGGCTCTTAGAGAACAACTTCCTCGTCGAATTTGATTCCCAGACTGTGGTTCTGCCGCGCGATATCGCGCTGCATCTGCGTGGCGGTAAAGTTATTAAAGATCTTCGCACATCTGCTCCCGACGTAACGGGCACCAAGCGAAAGAAAGCCGATTTTGATCGGGCGGCAATTGCCAATATTTCTACCTTCCTGCGCTGGTGCGAGGAGTTAGCCCATCACTGGTCTGACGAACCTCCTCTTGCTTTGAAGTCAGGTGGGGTTGGTATTCGCGATCTCAAGCGCACGGCCGAACATTTAGGTGTAGAAGAAGTTGCGGCCGCCTTTATTGCAGAACTTCTTTATATCGGTGGGCTCCTTGTAATCGATACCGATGACCAGATTCTCCCCACTAATCTCTTTGATATTTGGATGACGAGGTCTCTGGAAGATCGCTGGCATGCGCTGGTTACCGTATGGATGGAAAGTTCACGAGTCGCTGGGTTAATTGGAAAGAGTGATTCCAAAAACATCGCCCCCCTCGGTCCCGAACTTGATCGCGCTGGTATCGCCACAATTCGCAAATCTGTTCTACAGGCGCTAGCGCACAATCCGGAACTTGATCCAGATCATCAATCTCTACAAGCGCTATTAAAATGGCGATCACCACAGCGTTTCAACGCTGACTATGTCGAATGGACGCTTCGCGAAGCAGAGTGGCTCGGTATCACTGGCCAAGGAGTTATCTCCTCCTTTGGAATCGCCCTCATTGAAAACTCAGAAGATTTAGGTATAGAAAGCGCACTTCCTAAACCAGTGGATCATATTTTGATTCAGGCCGATAACAGTGCCATCGCACCTGGCCCCCTAACAGTCGAGCTCTCCAACATGATCGGAACAATTGCCGACATTGAAAGTCGAGGCGGTGCCACTGTTTATCGCTTTAGTGAAGCATCTATCCGCCGCGGTCTTGATCACGGCCAAACTGGCGAACAGATTAAAGATTTTCTCAAGAAAACATCTAAGACGCCGTTCCCCCAACCACTTGAATACTTAATCAATGATGTCGCAAAACGTCACGGACGACTTCGTGTGGGAAGCGCAGCGTCATATATTCGCTGCGAAGATGAAGGTCTCTTACAACAAATTCTGCACGACAAAAAGGTGGAGAGTCTTAGGCTTCGTAAACTTGCCCCACAAGTTTTAGTCTGTGATTTTGATGCTGCCGAAGTAATCACCACACTTCGCGAATCTGGCTACTTGCCAGCCGCCGAGAACGCGACTGGCATTTTGATCTCAGCTCCTGCGATTCGTCGTGCCAAGTCTCGCCCCCGTCCGCCACGGGTCATCTCCGAAACTTCTGCGCCTACTGAGGTAGTGATTAAATCTGCAGTGCGAGCGATCCGTGCAGGTGAAAAAGCGACCTCTCATAAGAATCGAGATATCCCTCGTACGTCGGCAAATGAGACGCTCGATATTCTCAATCAATATATTGAAGAGGGCGCTAGCGTCACCATCGGATATGCCGATACCAATGGTGGAGTCTCCAACCGCCTGATCGACCCCCTCGCTATCTCATTGGGCACGCTTCAAGCCCGAGATCATGCGACCGGTGAGATCACCGCCTTTAGAATTCCGCGTATCACCGGCGTCAGCCCCGCGGAAAAGTAAAGTAAGGCAGAATTAGCCCGTGGCCAATCCGCAGAATCTCATCGCTGATCTTCAGGCTCTTGTCGAGTGCCAATCACCGACCGAAGATCTCGCTGCCTGCCAACGCGTGGTCGAGTTAGCAGTGTCAATTGCAGATCGAGTTCTGCCATCCAAAGCCGAATCTCTTACTGAAAACGGTCGGCCTATTTTCTGGTGGGGAAGCAAGAACCCCGACATCGTTCTTCTCGCCCATCTCGATACCGTCTGGCCGCACGATTCTTATCTTCCGCTCTGGAGCGTTGAGGGCGATATCGCTCGTGGCCCAGGAATATTCGATATGAAGGCTGGCTTCTTGCAGGCGATGTATGCCATTGCAGATATTGCCGGCGCCTCTGAGAGAGTTGCACTAGTTGCAACAACAGATGAAGAAGTGGGAAGCCAAACCTCACGCGCACTTATTGAACGATTGGCAAAAGGCGCATCGGCAGTTTTGGTCCTAGAAGCTTCACTTAATGGCAAAGTGAAGACTGGGCGAAAAGGCACTGCGATGTACAAAATAACTGTGCATGGTCGGGCTTCACATGCGGGCCTAGAACCAGAAAAGGGAATCAACGCCACATCTGAAATCGCTCGGATCGTCGCTCATATTCTTACTCTTGAAAATCCAGAATATGGCACCACGGTTGTACCAACAACGATGCACTCCGGCACAACCACTAATACTGTCCCGGCTCTTGCAACTCTCGACATTGATATTCGTTCATTCCTTGCTTCCGAACTCGTTCGAATCGATAAAGCTGTCAAAGAAATTTCCGCTGAGCATCCAGAAGCTCGAATCGAAATTTCTGGGGGAATAAATCGCCCACCGTTGGAGTTAACTTCTACGAGAGAGCTATACGAAAAGCTTGAAGCAGTTCTAGCCAATGCCGGACTTCCCGCAGTTGGTCATGCCGCTGTTGGTGGAGCAAGCGATGGCAACTTTGCCGCAGCAGCTGGCGCACCTACGCTCGACGGCTTAGGAGCTGTCGGTGACGGCGCCCATGCACCCCACGAACAGATCTCACTATCGAGCATCCCTGCTCGAGTAGAAATGCTTCACCTATTTATTAAGGACTTATTGAGTGTCTGATGGCCCACTGATTGTTCAGAGCGACAAGACCTTACTTCTCGATGTCGATCACTTGCTCTCCGATGAATGCCGCCGCGCCATCGCTGCCTTTGCTGAGCTGGAAAAATCCCCTGAACATATCCATACCTATCGCCTGACCTCACTGGGTCTATGGAATGCCCGCGCCGCTGGCCTTGACGCCGAGCGAGTCGTCGATACGCTCTTGAAATACTCTCGCTACGCCGTTCCACACGCGCTACTCGTGGATATCGCAGAGACCATGTCACGTTATGGTCGCCTCCGGTTGGAATCTAATCCTGTCCATGGGCTCGTTCTCGTTTCGCAAGATGCCGCTGTACTTAAAGAAGTAACACGCGGCAAAAAAGTTGCCCCCATGCTTGGCCTGCAATTAGATGAGGAAACCATTGTGGTCCACCCTGGACAACGTGGCTTTCTTAAGCAAGCACTTCTCAAACTCGGTTGGCCAGCAGAAGATTTCGCGGGCTACGTTGATGGCGAAGCGCACCATATTGATCTCGTTCAAGATGGTTGGAATATCCGCCGCTATCAAGAACTCGCTGCTGAAGGTTTCTGGCACGGCGGTTCAGGAGTTGTCGTCCTTCCGTGCGGCGCCGGTAAAACAATCGTGGGCGCAGCGGCGATGGCGCATGCAAAAGCGACCACCCTTATTCTGGTCACCAACACCGTAGCGGCTCGTCAGTGGCGCGATGAATTGCTCAAGCGAACCTCGCTGCATGAAGATGAAATTGGCGAATATTCCGGCGCAAAGAAAGAGATTCGCCCCGTCACCATCGCTACCTACCAAGTGATGACAACTCGCAAAAAAGGTCTCTATGCCCACCTCGATCTCTTCGATGCGATCGACTGGGGCCTCATTATTTATGATGAGGTGCACCTACTCCCCGCGCCGATCTTCCGCTTTACAGCAGATATTCAATCGCGACGTCGCCTTGGCTTGACGGCCACTTTAGTTCGCGAAGATGGCATGGAAGGCGAAGTCTTCTCATTGATCGGCCCGAAGCGATATGACGTACCTTGGAAAGAGATCGAAGCTCAGGGCTATATCGCGCCAGCTGACTGCGTAGAAGTTCGCGTAACGTTGACTGAATCTGAACGCCTCAATTACGCAACTGCCGAGCCCGAAGAGCGATATCGCTTTTGTGCAACCAGCGCTACCAAAACTCATATTGCTGCCGAACTAGCCCGCCACCATTTAGGCGAACAAGTGCTCATTATTGGCCAGTATCTCGATCAACTCGACGCTCTAGGCGAGGAGCTTCAAGTCCCTGTTATTAAGGGCGATACCCCACTCAAGGAACGTGAGCGACTTTTTGCCGCTTATCGCACTGGTGAAATCTCTTGTCTGGTCGTCTCTAAAGTCGCTAACTTCTCGATCGATCTGCCCGAAGCAACTATTGCTATTCAGGTATCTGGAACATTTGGCTCACGCCAAGAAGAAGCTCAGCGATTAGGTCGAGTCCTGCGCCCTAAGGCAGATGGTCGCGGTGCCCGCTTCTACTCCATCGTGGCG
>CAIXHZ010000137.1 GCA_903919375.1 uncultured Actinomycetes bacterium
AAGATTTACTTTGCGCGCCATTAGTTGGAACCGCCTTTCGCAATTTCTGCCGAAGTCATGTACTTCTCGAGTTCGTGAACATCAAAGAGATCGAAGAGTTCCTTTGGCAATGCTGGCAGCTCTTGTTGGCGAACGCTGACGTGAGTGCCATCAAAGCTCGAGATGTTGTTTTTCTGACGCCAATCGGCGTTCATGCCAGGGAAGTCATCGCGGGTGTGACCGCCACGAGATTCTTCACGGATGATCGCTGACTTTGCAGTGGACTCGGCGACCAACAACATATTGTCGAGATCAAAGGCCAAGTGGAAGCCAGGGTTGAAGAGACGATCTCCGCTGACGCTGACATTCTGGCTGCGCTTGCGGATATCGGCGATCTTCTCGATCGCAGATGCGAGTTCGGTTTTGGTGCGGATAATTCCGACCAAGTTATGGGTAACTTCCTGAAGTTCCTGGTGAAGTGCATAAGGATTTTCACCACCAGAGCGAGTAAATGGCGCCTGCACTCGAGCTTGCGCAGCAGCAATAGTTGCATCGCTCACTGGGGTTGCTGAATGCGACTTCACATATTCGGCTGCGCCAGCACCGGCGCGACGACCAAAGACCAAAAGGTCAGTGAGCGAGTTTCCGCCAAGTCGGTTGGAGCCATGCATTCCGCCAGCAACTTCACCAGCAGCAAAGAGACCATCGACACCAATAGCAGCAGTTGTATCTGGATCTACTTGAACACCGCCCATGACGTAGTGACAGGTAGGGCCAACTTCCATCGCTTCCTTAGTGATATCTACGCCAGCGAGTTCATAGAACTGGTGCCACATAGATGGCAGGCGCTTTTTAATAACTTCGGCAGACAAACGCTTGGAGACATCGAGGAATACTCCGCCATGTTCTGTGCCACGACCAGCCTTAACCTCGGAGTTAATTGCGCGCGCAACTTCATCGCGTGGCAAGAGCTCGGGCGGACGGCGGTTATTGTCTTGATCGAGGTACCAACGATCGGCTTCAGCTTCATTGTCAGCATACTTATCTTTAAAGACATCAGGAATGTAGTTGAACATGAATCGCTCGCCCTTGTTGTTGGTGAGAATTCCACCTTCACCGCGAACTGATTCAGTAACTAAAATTCCACGAACTGAAGGTGGCCAGACCATTCCTGTTGGGTGGAATTGCAAGAACTCCATATCCACCAAATTTGCTCCGGCTTTGAGAGCGAGCGCGTGGCCATCGCCAGTGCCTTCCCAAGAATTAGATGTGATCTTGAAAGTCTTTCCGACGCCACCGGTTGCAATAACAACAGCAGGTGCTTCGAAGAGAACTTCAGCGCCAGTCTCACGGTAGTAACCGTAGACACCAGCAATTGTGCCGCCCTCTTTCAAAATTTCAGTAACAGTAAGTTCTGCAAAGACGCGGATATGCGATTGCGCATCTCCTGTTTCGCGTGCATCTTTTTGCTGGAGCGCAACGATGCGCTGCTGCATGGTGCGAATAAGTTCGAGGCCAGTGCGGTCGCCGACGTGAGCAAGGCGTGGATACTCATGGCCACCGAAGTTGCGCTGTGAGATCTTGCCTTCCTTGGTGCGATCAAAGAGTGCGCCCCACATTTCTAGCTCCCAGATGCGATCCGGTGCTTCTTTAGCGTGTAATTCCGCCATGCGATAGTGATTGAGGAATTTGCCGCCGCGCATGGTGTCGCGGAAGTGGACCATCCAGTTGTCGTTGTCATTGACGTTACCCATCGAGGCAGCTGCGCCACCTTCGGCCATAACAGTGTGGGCCTTACCAAACAATGACTTACAGATGATGGCAACGCGAAGACCTGCTTCACGTGCTTCTACGGCTGCGCGAAGTCCAGCTCCACCAGCACCAACGACGATGACATCGTACTTATGACGTTCGAGTGATTGTGTCATGGCTGCCCTTTAGAAGAAGTACTTGTTAAGTAGCGGATGAATAGAAACGGTACGCACGTAGATATCTGCAAACCAAACTCCAGCAAGTGAGATCCAAGCAAATTGCTGATGGCTATGGTTTAACTTGGAAACGATTGTCCATGCCTTATAGCGAATCGGATGTGCGCTGAAGTGACGCAAGCGGCCACCAACAGTGTGGCGACATGTATGACATGAAGCGGAGTAGAACCAGAGGAAAGTTGCGTTTGCAAGCAAGACTAAAGTTCCCACGCTCATGTGACCCCATTGGCCAGCTGGATTTCGGAACGCAAGGATGGCATCAATAGTAAGCAGAACATTGAAGACCAGAC
>CAIXHZ010000138.1 GCA_903919375.1 uncultured Actinomycetes bacterium
CGCGAAAGCGCGTTGGGCAAGGACTCATCGAAGCATTCTCAACTACCTGCGAATCATGCGGTGGTCGAGGCATTCACATTCATAATGAGCCTGTCCGTAAGGAAGCGCTCGATAAGGATATGGATAAGCGTTATGTCCCAACCTCTTACTCAGAGGATGAGGATGGCGTGGATTCTCCGGAGAAGCCTGAAAAGGCGGAGAAGGCTGACCGGGCCTCTAAGTCCGAGAAGCCAGCGGCCCAGAGCCAAGGCGAATCTCAGGATGCGCCGGAATCCCAGGACCAGAGCCAGTCAGATGGCCCACGTCCTCGTAAGCGTCGCCGGGCGGTCAGCACAGGCATTCTCTCGCCTGAGTCAGCCTCCGAATAAGGTCCAGATATACCCAGATTTACTCAGTTTGACCCAGACGGGCGAAAGTCCGTACCCTAAGCGTCTGCCCGATTGAGGGCCGATCAAGATCAGAGTTTGGAAAGGTGTCACCGTGTACGCGATTGTAAAAGCTGGCGGCCGTCAAGAGAAGGTTGCCGTTGGCGACACAGTTACCGTCGATCGTATCGACGCAAAGGTCGGAGCATCGGTCTCATTTCCTGCTGTTCTCCTAGTTGAAGGAACCACCGTTACCACCGATGCCAAGGCACTTGCTGGCGTCAAAGTAACTGGCGAAATTCTTTCAGAGGAGAAGGGTCCAAAGATCGATATCCTTCGTTACAAGAATAAGACTGGCTACCGCCGTCGTTCAGGTTTCCGTTCACAACTAACGCGCGTGAAGATCACCGCAATCGCAAAGTAAGGGAGAGACAAAGAAATGGCAAGTAAAAAGGGAGTCTCGTCAACCCGTAACGGTCGCGATTCAAATGCGCAGTACCTCGGAATTAAGCGTTATGCCGGACAGATTGTTAAGGCTGGAGAGATCTTGGTCCGCCAGCGCGGAACAGTCTTCCACCCAGGAGCAAATGTAGGAATCGGTAAGGATGACACCCTCTTCGCACTCTCAGCAGGCGAAGTTGCTTTCGGTCGCGCTCGCGGTCGCAAGGTCGTCAACATCGTAGTTCCAGCTCCCGTCGCCTAGTCTGCGGAGTTTTATTTGCGGGTCCGCATCTTTGCGGGCCCGTTTTTTATTGAGAGGAGTGAGTAATGGCATCATTTGTTGATCGTGTCACGCTCCATGCCTCTGCAGGCAGTGGCGGAGATGGTTGCGTCTCTGTGCACCGTGAAAAATTCAAACCCCTAGGTGGACCTGATGGTGGAAATGGCGGTCGCGGTGGCGATGTCATTCTCGTTGTCGATCAAGGCACCACAACACTTCTTGATTTCCACCACTCACCACATCGTCGCGCCACCAATGGCAGCCTCGGTTATGGCGATTGGTGCAATGGCAAAGAAGGAAAAGATCTCATCATGCCTGTTCCGAACGGAACAGTCGTTAAAGATGATCGTGGAAATGTTCTCGCTGACTTAGTTGGATATGGCACTCGCTTCATCGCAGCCCAAGGCGGTAAGGGCGGACTCGGTAACTCTGGTCTGGCATCGTCCAAGCGACGAGCTCCAGGTTTTGCTCTCAAAGGCGAGCCTGGTGAAGAGCGCACCCTTACTCTTGAACTCAAGAGCGTTGCCGATATCGGACTTATTGGTTTTCCTAGTGCTGGCAAGTCATCGCTCATCGCTGCGATCTCAGCGGCAAAGCCAAAGATCGCTGACTATCCCTTCACCACACTTCAGCCAAACTTAGGCGTTGTTCAAGCCGGCGATATGCGCTTTACCGTTGCCGATGTACCTGGACTTATTGCTGGTGCTTCTGAAGGAAAAGGCCTTGGCCTGGAATTCTTGCGTCACGTTGAGCGATGCGCCGCCCTCGTACATGTACTCGATTGTGGCACTCTAGAAACAGATCGCGATCCCGTGAAGGACTTCGACATTATCGAAGCCGAACTTCGTAAGTATTCACCAGAAGAAGGAACCACTCCGTTGGCTGATCGCCCTCGTTTGATCGCCTTGAATAAAGTCGACCTTCCTGATGGCAAGGCGATGGCCGATATGGTTGAACCTATTTTCCGCGAACGTGGCTACGAGGTCTATCAGATCTCTGCCGCATCACACATTGGTTTGCAAGAGCTCAACTATGCGATGGCTCGAATTATTGAGACTGCCCGCAAAGCTGAAGCAGCCCAAGAAAAGGCGCGGATCGTGCTTCGACCAGTTCATGTCGGCGAAGTGGGCTTCACTGTTACTGCCAACGAAGATGGTTCGTTCACCGTGCTCGGCGAAAAGCCAGTACGTTGGGTTCGCCAAACCGACTTTGCAAATGCTGAAGCGATTGGTTATCTCGCCGATCGTTTAGCAACTCTGGGAGTAGAGCGCGAGCTCTACAAGAAGGGCGCTAAGGCCCAGGATGAAGTTCGAATCGGTGAAGGCGAGAACGCTGTCATCTTCGATTGGGAACCAACTCTTGAAGCTGGCGCAGAACTACTCGCTGGCCCACGCGGTGAAGATCGCCGCCTTGAATCGCCATGGCAGGGTCGCTACGTAGAAGATCCGATTGAAGATGATCTTCTGAGCGATGACGAAATTGCCATGCAATGGGAGTACAACGTTGCCGACCCAAGAACTCCGAGGATTGAAGGCGAGAAGTGAGCACAACCGCGGCATCTCTCTTCGCTGTATCTAAGAGAGTAGTCATCAAAGTTGGTTCATCCTCTCTCACCGGTTCGGCTGGTTCAGAACTCAACACAACTGCTGTCGATTCGCTGGCTGACATTGTCGCGGGCTTAAAAGCGGCCGGCAAAGAGGTCGTCGTAGTTTCATCAGGAGCGATTGCGGCCGGACTTGCACCATTAGGGCTTACTTCGCGTCCCAAGGATCTCGCTACTCAACAAGCGGCAGCATCGGTGGGTCAAGGCTTACTTGTTGCGGAGTACACCCAAGCCTTTAAGAAGTATTCGCTCGTAGCTTCGCAAGTACTGCTCACGATTGAAGATGTTGTCCGTCGCTCGCATTATCAAAATGCCCAGCGCACGCTCTTTCGTTTACTCCAACTTGGAGTTGTACCAATTATCAACGAGAACGATTCTGTTGGAACGCAGGAAATTCGCTTTGGCGATAACGATCGACTGGCCGCGCTGGTCTCTCATGTCATAGGCGCTGATCTACTTGTTCTCGTCAGTGATATCGACGCGCTCTACGATGCACCGCCATCCGAGCCAGGTGCCGCGCGCATCGCACGTGTCTCCTCACTGAGCGAACTTGCTCAAGCCGAAGTTGGGGGAGTTGGCACTTCTGGTGTTGGCAGCGGCGGAATGGTGACTAAAGTCGAAGCTGCGCGGATCGCCACTGGCGCTGGAATTTCAATGTTTCTCACCAGCCTGGCAAAGCTAGGCGGCGCAATTGCGGGCGAAGATGTCGGAACAATCTTTGAGCCCGTGCACGATCGCAAGCCTTCACGACTCTTGTGGTTGGAACACGCCTCCACTCCTCGCGGTCGGTTAATTCTGGATGCCGGGGCTGTTACCGCAATTCAAGAGCGCGGCGTCTCACTTCTTCCTGCTGGCGTTGTCGGTGTCGAAGGCGATTTCAATTCTGGCGATACCGTCGAACTTGTGAGTTCGGCTGGACTCGTTATTGCTCGCGGATTGGTCGCATTTGATAGCGCCGAAATTCCACAATTACTCGGTCGCTCCACCAAGGAGTTAGCAGCAGAGCTCGGCCCAGAATATGAACGCGAGCTGGTTCACCGCGACGATCTCGTACTTATTTAATTCCTTTATCTAACGCATACATCACTGCCGCAGTCTGTACTTCTGGATCACCATTTGTGGGGTTATCACTGAGTTTCACAATGACAGTACGAGTAGCGGGATCAGTGAAGATGTATTGACCATCTAATCCGAGCGCCAAATTGATTCCTGGATATGGATGCCACACTTGTGCGCTGTATTTCCAGCCGTGGTCCAGGGTTACGACGGGTGTGCTGATTCGTTTCATCCAATCGGTACTTATGATCTGCTGTGAACCGGCAAAGCCATTATTCACAAGGAGCATTCCGACTCGGGCATAGTCGCGAGCTGCAGCATTGAAGCAGCAGAAATTCTTCTCCTGACCACCGGGATGATCAACATTCCAAGTAGCGGGGAATTCGGCGCCGATCGGCTGCCAGACGCTCTTGCTGAAATACTCCGACAAGCTCATGCCAGTCACGTTATGAATGATTAATCCCAGCATCTGAGTTTCAACGCTCCGATATTCGGGTTTGGTATTGGGAGCCTCAAACATCTTGCGATTATGAGTCATGAAGAAATTGAGATCGGTAGTGCCATACATCTGAGCAATTCCTACGCCCCAACCAGTGGGGCCGCTTGGATAATTATCGGAGACTCCAACTCCAGCCTCCATGTCGAGGAGAGATTGAATAGTTACTTTGTCGAAAGATGTACCCGTCTTCCATTTCGGGAAGAAACTGACGAAGGTATCGCTCTCTTTAATTTTTCCATCATGGATGAGTTGACCAATAATGATCGAAGTCATTGTTTTGGCAACCGAGTAAGACGGTAGTCGAGTTGAAGCAGTGATTCCCGACTTGTAATACTCGTAAGTCAATACCCCATTTCGAATAACCAGAAATGCATTGGTATTGGTCTTTTGTAAAAAGTCTTGCCAAGCAATGGTGGCGTTATTGAAACGAACGTGTGCTGGAATTTGTTCTGGCCCGGTGGGAATCTTTATTGGGGTGGTTGCTGGCGTGATCGTGTTCCACGGCATCAGGGTGGGCGTTTGAGAAGCGGGCGCAGTGCCTAATTTAATAGTCGCAATGAGGCTCGGGTAGCGAACGAGTTTGAGGAAGCCCGAAAGGGCAACCACAAGAATCAGGAATCCGATCACGGTATTTCGAGCAATTCTAAGAAAACGATTCATGAGAGAAGGGTAATTCCTTGTAGGTTAAGCACATGGATTTCACTACACCAGAACTGCTTGTCGCTGACCTGGCCGAGACCGCCCGTCGCGCTGCACGCACCTTAATCGCAGCCTCAGGCGCAGATCGGGTGGAGGCGCTCAAGCGCATCGCCGATGAGATCGTGGCGAGTGAAGTAGAGATTTTGGCTGCCAACGCTCAAGACATGGAACGGGCTGCTAGTGAAGGTATGGCCGAGTCCATGAGAGATCGACTCTTGCTCACATCTTCGCGCATACATGGAATGGCAGACGGTGCTCGCCAAGTTTCTCAGATCGCTGATCCGCTCGGTAAAACTCTTCGCGAAAGTACGCTGCCGAATGGCCTGCATCTTCGTCAAGTAACTGTTCCTTTTGGCGTTGTGGGTATGGTCTACGAAGCTCGTCCCAATGTCACAGTAGATGCTGCTGTCATTTTAATTATGTCTGGAAATGCAGCGCTACTTCGCGGTTCATCTTCTGCTGCGGCCAGCAATGAGGTGTTGGTAACGGTGATGCGACGAGCACTAGCCAAAACAAACATTTCACCGGATATTCTGCAATTGGTGCCTTCCAATGATCGCTCCACTGTCCATGCGCTCCTACACGCGCGCGGCAAAGTCGATCTTGTCATTCCTCGAGGTAGCGCTGCCCTCATTCGGACTGTGGTCGATGACTCCACTGTGCCTACTATCGAGACCGGTGCCGGCGTCTGTCACGTATATGTCGATGATGAAGCTGATCTAGAAATAGCGCTGCCCATTCTTATTAATTCCAAGACCCATCGCCCCAGCGTGTGCAATGCCGCTGAGACTCTCTTAGTCCACGAAAAAGTTGCTTCCCAATTTTTGCCCATGGCAATCAAGGCTCTCATGGAAGCCGGCGTCGCTATACATGCCGATGCAGCAACTCAAGAGATTGCCACTGCGCATTCGCTGGTTGTAGCGGCAGCAACGCAGGAAGATTGGTCGACTGAGTACAACGCCCTTGAAATGAATGTTGCCGTAGTGCCCTCACTTTTGGCTGCAGCCGATCACATTCAAAAGTACGGAACCCAGCACACCGAGGCGATCGTGACCCAATCTGATGCCCATGCTGCACAGTTCATCGCACTCTCAGATTGCGCTGCTGTGATGGTCAACGCATCGACCCGATTTACCGATGGCGAACAGATGGGCTTTGGCGCTGAGATCGGTATCTCTAACCAAAAGCTCCACGCCCGTGGCCCTATGGGTCTTGAGCAGATGACCACGACCACGTGGATCGTCACTGGCAACGGCCAAATTCGGGAGTAGAGGAGCCGTTTTTCGTCCGGATTGGTAGCCGATAGACTTCAGCACATGGCCGCTATTTCCCGCGATGAAGTCGCACATTTAGCCCGATTGTCACGAATCGAGATGTCTGCGGACGAACTCGATCACATGGCATCCGAACTCGATCAGATTCTCGGCGCTGTTGCCCGAGTGCAGGAGGCTGCTGGTGCGGATGTTCCGCCTACTTCCCACCCACTCGCACTGCGCAATGTCTTTCGCGATGATGTTGTTAAGCCCAGCCTGACCAATGCCGAAGCGCTCTCTGGCGCACCTGCGCAAGATGAAGAGCGATTTAAAGTTCCACAGATTCTTGGTGAAGCCGAATGACATCAATTCACTCCACTGCCGCTGAAATGGCGGCCGCACTTTATGCTGGCACGACATCTTCAGTTGAACTCGCCGAAGCTCATCTCGCACAAATTTCGGCAGTCGATGCCGATGTTCATGCATTTCTGCATGTTGATCGCGAAGGCGCTCTCGCTCAAGCAGCAGCTGTCGATGCCAAGCGCAAAGCAGGAGAGAAACTCTCACCACTCGCTGGTGTTCCACTTGCACTCAAAGATGTCCTAGCGCAAAAGGGAATACCAACAACTGCTGGTTCCAAGATGCTAGAAAATTGGCGTCCCCCATACGATGCAACTGTTGTGACAAAGCTTAAGCAAGCGGGTATTGTCATTTTAGGTAAGACCAACATGGATGAATTCGCGATGGGTTCATCAACGGAAAATTCTGCCTATGGCCCAACCCATAATCCATGGGATCTCACGCGCATCCCTGGTGGTTCTGGCGGCGGTTCAGCTGCAGCGCTAGCCGCCTTCCAAGCGCCTCTTGCAATCGGCACCGATACGGGTGGATCAATTCGCCAACCAGCAGCTGTCACCGGAACCGTAGGAGTAAAACCCACCTATGGCGCGGTTTCTCGTTTTGGTTTGATTGCCTTCTCTTCTTCGCTGGATCAGGTCGGACCATGCGCGCGAACAGTTTTAGATACTGCGCTCTTACATGAAGCAATCGCTGGTCACGATGAACGTGACTCCACCAGCATTGTTGGTGCAGTCCCGGATGTTGTCGCCGCAGCACAGCGACATGAAGTAAAGGGAATGAAGATTGGTGTCATCAAGCAATTGATGGGCGAGGGTTTCCAAAGTGGCGTTAGCGCCCGCTTCAACGAGTCACTCGATCTCCTTGCATCACTTGGCGCCGAAATCGTTGAGATTTCTTGCCCTAACTTCGAATACGCGCTCGCCGCCTATTACCTGATTGCTCCATCTGAGGCTTCCTCGAACTTAGCTCGATTCGATTCCATGCGGTATGGACTTCGGGTTGGCGATGATGGCAGTCGTGGCGCCGAACAAGTCATGAGCATTACCCGCGATCAAGGCTTTGGAAAAGAAGTAAAGCGCCGCATCATCCTGGGTACTTATGCACTTTCATCTGGTTACTACGATGCTTATTATGGATCGGCTCAAAAAGTTCGTACCTTAATCAAGCAAGATTACGATCGCGCCTTTGAGAAAGTCGATGTGCTTGTTTCTCCGACTTGCCCAACCACTGCATTTAAAATCGGCGAGAAGAGCGATGATCCACTCGCAATGTATCTCAACGATATTGCGACCATTCCCGTCAACATGGCCGGTATTGGAGGCATGAGCCTTCCTTGTGGTCTAGCCGATGAAGATGGTCTGCCGGTCGGATTCCAGATTATGTCGCCAGCACTTCATGATGATCGGATGTATCGCGTCGGTGGAACGCTGGAAGCTGCGCTCAATAGCAAGTGGGGCAAGACGCTGATCTCGCAAGCACCTGCACTCAACGGAGGTGCCCGCTAATGGCGCTCAATTACGATCAAGCAGTTACTGCCTTTGAACCGACGCTCGGACTTGAAGTTCACGTCGAACTCAATACCAAGACCAAGATGTTCTGCTCATGCGCTACAGAATTTGGCGCCCAGCCCAATACCCAGACCTGCCCAGTCTGTCTTGGATTACCTGGCTCACTTCCGGTTGTTAACGGTAAAGCAATTGAGAGCACTATCTTGATTGGCTTGGCGCTCAACTGTTCCATCGCGCCATTTAGCCGCTTTGCCCGAAAAAATTATTTCTATCCGGATATGCCGAAGAACTTCCAGACATCGCAATATGACGAACCCATCTGCGTCGATGGTTATCTCGATGTGACGATCGATACTGACGAAGGTCCACAGGTATTTCGCGTCGAGATCGAACGCGTTCATATGGAAGAAGACACCGGAAAATCTCTCCACGTGGGTGGCTCAACCGGGCGAATTCACGGAGCCGAGTACTCACTCCTTGATTACAACCGCGCCGGGATTCCGTTGGTGGAAATTGTTACTCGAATTGTTGGCGGCACAGGTAAATATGCGCCGCAAGTTGCCAAGGCCTATGTTGCTGAACTTCGCGACATTCTCCGCTCGCTAGGCGTATCAGATGTAAAGATGGAACAAGGATCGATGCGATGCGATGTCAATCTTTCACTCTCGCCAACCGGAAGCGGATTGCTCGGAACTCGCTCAGAGACCAAGAACGTTAACTCACTTCGTTCGGTAGAGCGCGCAGTGACTGGTGAAATTATTCGCCAAGCCAATCGCCTCACCGCAGGGGAGCGCATTGTCCAAGAGACTCGCCACTTCTTAGAAGAGAGTGGTGAAACACGCTCCGGTCGTTCGAAGGAGCAAGCCGAGGATTACCGGTACTTCCCAGAACCCGATCTCGTGCCAGTCTGCCCAGATGCAGATTGGATTGAAGAACTTCGCAAGACTCTGCCAGAGAAGCCTTCGCTGCGACGTAAGCGTTTGCAAGAGGCATGGGGCGCACCGGATAAAGAGATGGAATCTCTTGTTAATGCCGAACTCATTGATGTCGTTGAAGAGACTGTTGCACTCGGAGCAGATCCAGCAAAGGCACGCGCCTGGTGGCTCGGTGAAGTATCTCGTCTAGCTAATGAACGTGAAGTTGCTGCAACATCACTTATTACTGCAGTAGGAGTTGCTGAAATTGTTGCGCTTATTGCAGCTGGAGAACTCACTGACAAACTTGCTCGCCAAGTTGTTGAAGGGGTTATCAACGGCGAAGGAACGCCTCAAGAAGTTATCGCCAAGCGCGGTCTCAAAGTTGTCTCTGATGACTCGGCGCTCATGGTTGCAATTGAAGCGGCGATT
This sequence comes from uncultured Actinomycetes bacterium, assembly GCA_903919375.1. Classification (GTDB taxonomy): domain Bacteria; phylum Actinomycetota; class Actinomycetes; order Nanopelagicales; family Nanopelagicaceae; genus AAA044-D11. The sequence goes on from CAIXHZ010000138.1 coordinate 9,411, forward strand.
GCTGCGCAGCCAGATACTGCTGAACGAATTCGCGGCGGAAATATTCCTGCTGCTGGCGCGTTGATTGGCGCAGTTATGAAGGCTACCGGCGGACAAGCTGATGCTGCCAAGGTACGCGAACTATTGCTCAAGCATCTCGGACAGGGGTAACGACAATGAGTGAACCAAAGAATCCCATGAAGCCACGTTCTGGTCTTGTCACCGATGGCCTCGAACGAGCACCTGCTCGCGGCATGCTCCGCGCAGTGGGAATGGGAGATGCAGATTGGGTAAAACCACAGATCGGTATCGCCTCATCATGGAATGAGATCACACCGTGCAACCTCTCCCTCGATCGATTAGCAAAAGCTTCTCGAGCAGGCGTTATTGAAGCCGGTGGCTTCCCGATGCAATTTGGAACAATCTCAGTATCCGATGGCATCTCCATGGGACACGAAGGTATGCACTTTTCGCTCGTCTCACGCGAAGTCATTGCCGACTCAGTCGAGACCGTGATGCAAGCAGAG
>CAIXHZ010000139.1 GCA_903919375.1 uncultured Actinomycetes bacterium
CTATCGTCACGAGCGGCCGTGAAGTGATTGATCGAATCGTTGGTCAGATCGCTGGACCAGTTCGCTGGGATCTCTGCATGCAGACGCTTGCTGCGCAAGGAGTGACCGGCGTCATCGAAATTCCACCGGCTGGAACGCTCACTGGATTAGTAAAGCGTGCCACTCCTGAGATCGAAACTTTTGCACTTAAATCACCCGACGATTTAACTGCTGCTCGTGAATTTATCGATAAGCATGGTGCTAAATAATGACACTGCAAACAAAGCCTCGCCGCAACGCACGCATGCTCTCCGTCGGTGCTTACCGCCCTGCCAATGCCGTTCACAATAATGAAATTGCCGGCAAGATCGATTCATCCGATGAATGGATTCAGCAGCGCACTGGAATCGAATCTCGCAATTTTGCTGGCCCCGATGAATCACTCGTTGATATGGCTGAAAAAGCTGCTCGCATCGCGATCGCGCGCGCCGGTCTTGCAGCCGATCAGATTGATGCGGTGATTTTCTCCACTATCACTTATCCCTACCAAGCACCGAGCGCCGCAACGGAGATCCTTACACGCCTGGGAAATACTCACTCCGCAGCATTTGATATCTCAGCTGCCTGTGCTGGTTTTTGCTACGCAGTCTCTCTGGCAAACGACATGGTGAGCGCCGGAACTGCGAACAATGTTCTGGTCATCGGCGGGGAAAAACTTTCAGATTTCACTGATCCTTACGATCGCGCCACTGCCTTTATCTTTGCTGATGGCGCTGGTGCGGTTGTAATTGGTGCATCAGATCAAGTTGGAATTGGACCCACCGTCTGGGGTGCTAATGCCGAAACTCGTGAAGCAATTCTTATGGAACCGTCTTGGCTCGAACATAAGAAAGCCAATAAGGGTGAAGCTATTAAATGGCCCGATATCGCACAGCAAGGTCAGACCGTCTTTCGTTGGGCTGTCTACGAAATGGGACCAGTAGGGCTAAAAGCAATCGAAGCTGCTGGCCTCACACCAGATACCCTCGATGCATTTGTTCCCCACCAAGCTAATGATCGAATCATTGACGCCATGGTTAAGGGCATGAAGTTGCCTGAATCTGTTTATGTGGCTCGCGATATCCGCTTTAGCGGAAATACATCGGCTGCCTCGATTCCCCTTGCTATGGATGCCATGCTCGAAACGCATCCTGAACTCCACAGTAAGAACGCCTTACTCCTAGGATTTGGAGCTGGACTTGTCTTTGCTGGCCAAGTAGTTGAACTACCGCCAGTACCAAAAAAGTAGTAAACCCTTAATAACTAAAAAGAGCACGAATAACCGAAAGAAGGAAATGAAATGGCACTAACACAGGATGCAGTACTCGCAGGCATTAAAGAGATCGTAGTTGAAGTTGCTGGCATTGATGCTGGCATCATCGCTATGGATAAGAAGTTCACCGATGATCTCGATGTTGATTCACTCAGCATGGTTGAAGTTGTCGTCGCCGCAGAAGAGAAGTTTGGCGTAAAGATTCCTGATGAAGAAGTAACAAAGATGGCAACTGTCGGAGATGCCGTTAACTTCATCGTTGCAAACTCCTAATTAGCAATCAGTAAGGATTAAAGATGAGCAGACGACGCGTTGTAGTAACTGGTCTCGGCGCCACCACCCCTCTCGGCGGAGATGTCCCATCAACATGGGACGCTCTACTTGCAGGTAAGAGTGGAGTTCGTGCCCTCACTGAAGAGTGGGCTGGCGAGATGACGACTCAGTTCGCAGCGCGCGTCGCCGTCGAACCATCAGAAGTAATGGAGCGGGTAGAGATGCGCCGCTTGGATCGCTCCGAGCAATTTGCACTCATCGCCGCCCGTGAAGCATGGAAGGATGCCGGCTCCCCCGATAACGTCGACAAGTACCGACTCGGAGTTGTTGTTGCATCAGGAATTGGTGGCGTCATCACGCTCCTTGATCAATATGATGTTTTGAAGAGCAAGGGACCACGCTTAGTCTCTCCTCATACCGTTCCGATGTTGATGCCAAATGGCCCATCGGCAAATGTTGGTCTTGAACTTCATGCAAAGGCTGGGGTTCATACGCCAGTCAGTGCCTGTGCATCTGGCGCTGAAGCAGTGGGTTACGCGCTCGAGATGATCCGCAATAATCGCGCCGATATGGTCGTTACTGGCGGCGTTGAAGCTGCGATTCATCAATTGCCAATGGCTGGCTTTGCCTCAATGAAAGCGCTCTCCACTCGCAATGATGATCCAACAAAAGCTTCCCGTCCCTATGATGTTAATCGCGATGGTTTCGTTTTAGGCGAAGGCGGCGGTGTGCTTGTTCTTGAAGAACTCGAGCACGCAAAGGCTCGCGGAGCCAAGATTTATGCTGAGGTTGTTGGCCAAGGGCTGACCTCGGATGGTTATCACATTGCTGCGCCAGATCCCGAAGGTACCGGCGTTACTCGCGCTGTTCAGTTCGCGCTGGAAGATAGCGGTGTTGCTCTCTCTGAGATTGTTCACCTCAACGCTCACGCAACTTCTACTCCTGCGGGCGATGTTGCTGAAGCCAATGCGCTCACTACCGCGTTGGGCGAAGATATAAGCCATGTTGCTGTCTCGGCTACTAAATCCATGACTGGCCATTTATTAGGCGGTGCTGGCGCCATCGAATCAATCTTTGTTGTTCTCGCCCTGCATCATCGCCTCGCTCCCCCCACCATCAATATTGAGACGTTGGATGAAGCGGTGAAGGTCGATGTCGTTCGAGACATTCCTCGCCCGCTACCAGCTGGACCCATTGCAGCGCTCAACGATTCTTTCGGATTCGGTGGCCACAATGTCGTGCTGGTCTTTAAATCCTACGAAGGCTAAGTACTAACTCACTTTAAAGCTGACCGAGACAGTGACTGATACTGTCTTTGGGATCGATGAGGTGTCATACATTCCACCGGCCGAAGTATCGACAGAGTCGGGTGAAGTGACTTGAACTGGACCGCTGGAAACTGCGATGACAGCGCCAAGTTTGGAGCCCACTGCCTTCGTGATCGAGAGGCCGCGAGATTTGGCATCGATAGTTGCGGCAGCAAGTAATTGCGGGCGCAGTGCTGAAAGATTTGAGACGTAGAACTGTGGTCCGTAATTATTCACATTCACGCCAGTTTGCAATAGCGCGCCAATGCCATTACTCAGGGATTTAATGAGTTTCACATCTTTTGAACGAACGGTCACATTCTGATTGGCTTGATAGGAAAGCACTCGACCTGTCGGATTCCCATTGTTGTACTCATTGATCGCCATGGTGTTGACGCCACCAGATTCGATCGCAGCGGCATCGACCCCACCCTTGGTGAGATAGCTATTGAGCGCCAATACGCTGCTCTCCACCTTCTTAACTGCGGATGCAACATTAGGCGAACTCTCTTGGACATTTAGTGTCCACACAACGTTATCGGCAACCGCACTTACCTTTGCTGAACCAGTGACGGTAATAGCGTTTCCGGATCGAGCCGAAAGACCACTCCCCACAAGAGAGAGTCCGTAACCGAGACCGACTGCCAGAACAAGTGCAGCAACCACTGGGCCGTTGAATCGAAACTTATTTCCCGTTGAGTTATCCATGGTGCTAATGCTAGTGGAATGACTATTGCGCGGCGATGGAATGGACGGTGCAGGCACTCATTCCTAGACGAAACGGTTCGAGCTCGCGATCCCATGCGATACCGAGGCTTGTTTCGAAAGATTCTCGAAGCGATTCATAGCTCCTGTGAGCATCTAGTGAGGATTGAATCCGGTTTTCGTGAATCATGACATCGCCGGTTGATGAGGTGACAGCTTGATGTAATCCGAGATCTGGCGTGCAGCGATAGAAGACGCCTTCGCCTCCTGCCGTCGAGTATTCACGCACTTCAAAGCGCAAGTAGTGCCAACTCTTCAGTGTGCTAGCAATCTTGGAGGCACTGGCCTTGACCTCGCGCCACTCAAACTCTGTAGCCATACTTCCGGGTGCAAGTGGCTGTGGTTGCCAATCCAGAGTGATCGGATAGCCAAAGATCTCATTGAGCGACCATTGGATATGGCGAAGTAACGCCCTGGGGGCAGAGTAGATCCGTAGATCTCCTGCGATCAGGCCACGTTGGCCCGGCTGGGTTGGGGACATAAGCGAACTCCTCGTGACGGATATAAGGCCACGCCCTGTGATGCGACCTTCCCCGGTCCACCGAATGAGCTCTGATATCTGCGCCACGGGCCGAACTTGCCGCCCTGACCTGCTATTTCTACTCCCCCAGCCCACTTTCCACAACTGCAGCAACCTGTCCATTGCCTGCCCTGGCAATTCCCCTTTGGGGTGATAGCCGTTACACTTTGAGATAGTCCGACGCTTGGCAGTACCCGTTAATCCGGTAAATCTGTGCAGAAGAAGACCGACTCTTAGGGAATTCTTAGGCGTCACATTTACCGTAAGGAAATAGCTACATGGCAACAGGTTCAGTTAAGTGGTTCAACTCTGAAAAGGGTTTTGGTTTTATTGCTGTTGATGGCGGAGGCCAGGACGTTTTCGTTCACTACTCTGCAATCCAGGGTAACGGATACAAGTCTCTTGACGAAGGTCAGGCAGTAACTTTTGAAGTCGTACAGGGACCAAAGGGTCCTCAGGCTGATCAGGTTCACCCAGCTTAATAACCATTAACAATAAGAAAGCCCCGCCAGAAATGGTGGGGCTTTCTTATTGGAGAAAATCTCCCTAACTATTCACCACGATGCTGATTCGCTCCAGATCGGTCGCATAAATAGTCGCAATATCAAGTGGCGCCGCATCTAGCGGATTATTTGATCCATCTACAAAGCCAGAATGGGTGCCATTTACATAGGCATCAGTGATGCACTCATTGGTACCAGCCAAAAATGAATATTTGCCATACGTGGCCGTTCCGCTATCAAAATTACTCGCAAGTGAAAGTGGTGTTGCCATTAGGCAGTTGAAGTGGGCTCCCGGGGTGGCATTGGCCGTATGAGGAATTCCAGAAGGGAAGGGGTTAGCTAGCTGCACGTTAATTTGCATAAAGTCACCAACGCATGGCTTAGGAATATTTGCGATATTAATCTTGCTCAAGGTGTAGCCATAAGTCACTGGGTTATAGGCAACATTCAACGTGATATCTAAACTGACTGGATTTGTTCCGTACGTGGATGTGTCGATTGCATCTGTGCACGCTGCCACACTTCCGTTTCCGACACCAAGGTTTGGACGAACTGTGTAAACAGTTGCGTCGCGACCAGCAGCGCCCGTTGCTCCTGCAGCACCTGCTGCTCCGGCAGCTCCGGCAGCTCCGGCTGGCCCCGTTGCACCGGCCGGACCTTGTGCTCCATTTGCACCGGCCGGACCCGCTGGCCCAGCGGGTCCTGGCCGGCCATCCACACCGATGCGACCATCCACACCGATGCGACCATCTAATCCGCGAATTCCTGCTGGCCCGGCCGGACCAACTAAACCTTGCGGACCTTGCGCACCTTGAACAACTAAGAGCTGTTGATCTACGCCCGCTTTATTAATGATGGTTGTCGAACCCTTTCCATTTCCTGATTGAGTTAAATGTTGAGTAGGAGTGGAAACAGAACCCGAAGAGCCGGTGAGTGGTTGAAAGCCAAAGAGAATCAACAGAAGCACAATGATGAGAGTGAGAAATCCCTCAAATATGTGGCGGCGACGCTTAGTCCGCTTCAAGAATTCTAAATACTGAGCTCGCGGGGAGTATGAATACGCCTCTGATAGTCCCCCAGCAATTTGGTCATACGACTCTTGAACATCAAAGCCAGCGCCCGAATCTGAAATCTTGGTGAAGATAATTGGCTTTTCATCATAGAAGCGGAGGTCATATACAGCACGACGATCTGGATCGGAGAGAACGGTGTAAGCCTCGATGACTTCTTGGAACTTAATCTGACTTTCTGGGTCCGGATTGAGATCTGGATGCAGCTGAAACGCAAGCCTGCGATAGACGTTTCGTATTTCATCTTGGGTCGCATCTTGAGGGATGCCCAGTATGGCGTAAAAATCCCTATTCTCTTCCGCCATCACTTAAATCACCCCCACAATCAGACCGAAGGCAATAGTAAATAGAACTGGCCCGAATATTCGGTACATCAAGGAGAAACGTGGACGGGTGTACCAACGAACATCGCCACTCTTTGGTTGGCGGCCGAATAATTTAACGAGCCCAATAATGAATCCTGGTACTGCCATCAGAACGAAAATTGTTCGCGTGCTATCGGCTGCGGTCCAAACGCTGCTCTCAATCCAATGGGAGTAGCCGCGGCCGATGAGTGTCATGACAATGACTGATGGAATTCCAACCGGCAAGATTTGATAGAGAAGAGTCGAATTAGGAAGGCGGCTCTTGATAAGAGATAAGACCGTGGGTCCCATGAAGAAACCTAGGCCCGCCCAGAGTTGCCAAGAATTACCCAAGAATGAGATCGCGAAGAACAGGAAGAGAATTGACCGCGATATCCAGGCAATGAGTCGAGCAGAAGAGTTTTGCTGGTGAGTGACCTCTGGCGATAAATATGCCATGTAATATGGATTACGACGATTGACATACTCTTCAATGAGATATCGCAACGCAACCACTCCACCAGCAACGCAACCCACAACGGTGGCATGAGTTGAGAGCGGCAGAGTTAAGTGCGCAAAGCCATTGAGGCCAATCACGATGAATCTCACTGCCCATCCAGTGAGAAGTGAGCCCACAACAACATCAGTCAATCTCTCCCAACGTCCGACATCCAATGAGGAACGCCGCAACGATCGAGCGTTATTTGCCATCAGGGCTGGTGCAATCCATAAAGTGGCGAGTCCCAAATAAGTTCTGATGTCATAAGCACTGGCAAAGAAGTGACTGGTAAAGGCAAGTACACCGAAC
>CAIXHZ010000140.1 GCA_903919375.1 uncultured Actinomycetes bacterium
AATGCGGCTCATTTATGCGCCACCGCCTAGGTCTCGCGATCCCTGATTGCGGGAGTTTTCACGCCTGAGATGTGATGTCTCGTTCATGAAGAGAACTTGGGGCACCCCATCTGTGTATGAGATGGCGCTAATTGACGCCGGAGAAATCGAAATTCGTTGAAAGTGATCGATATGAGAGCCCAGCGCATCGGCTAAGGCCAATTTGATAATATCTCCGTGACTGCACACGATGATTCTCTTCCCCGTGTGAGAGAGTTGAAGAAGTCGCTCTGATACTCGATGCGATGTTTCCAGAAAACTCTCACCTTCGGGAAAGGTGAAGGAGCTTGGGCGTTGTTGAATATCTGCCCATTGCGACTTCTTACTCAGTAACGCCAATTTCTTGCCGCTCCATTGGCCGTAATCCATTTCGATAAAGGCGCTATCACGGCTGAACGTGGGTGGGTTCTTCTGGCTCCGTAGGCTACGACGAAGTGGCGCGAGGGTTTCCACACAACGAGTAATGGGGCTAGAAATAACCTGATCCCATCTCTGATCTTTCAACTGAATTGCCAGCTCCGAGGCTTCCACCTGACCTCGTTCGGAGAGTGCTATTGAATTGTTTCGCCCGGCCAACACACCTTTGGCGTTGGCCGTGGAGTGGCCATGCCGGAGAAAATAGATCAAGGTTGTTGTAGCCATGTGAGTAGGTTACTGAGGAAATGCCGATCATTCCTCCTCAGAGTTGATAGGTTCATCGCTATGGAAAAACGTGCCCTGGGACGCTCTGGCTTATTGGTCTCTCGCCTTGGCCTCGGAACTATGACCTGGGGCCGGGATACCGACGAGATCGAAGCGGCTGATCAACTCAAAACCTTCGTGGATGCAGGTGGCACGCTAGTAGATACTGCGGCAATTTATGGTGATGGTGATAGCGAGCGAGTGCTGGGAGGTCTTCTCGGTACCTTGGTCAATCGAGATGACATTGTTTTGGCAACGAAAGCGGGAATTTCTTCCACGCCGGCCGGTCGCAGCGTCTCCAATTCTCGCGCCGCACTCCTCTCAGATCTTGACGCATCAATTGCTCGTCTAGGTGTTGAACATATTGATCTCTGGCAGATTCATCGCTGGGATGAGAGCGTTCCACTGGAAGAGACGCTCGGCGCCTTAGATTTTGCGGTCTCATCAGGTCGAACCCGATATGTAGGTGTATCAAATTTCGTGGGCTGGCAATTAGCAAGAGCAGCGACACTTCAATATCCGCTCTTCGGTAAAGCTCCCATTGTCTCGATTCAAAATGAGTACTCACTATTGAACCGCGAAGTCGAGAGAGAAGTCTTTCCTGCATGTGAGGAGATGGCGATTGGATTTCTCGCCTGGGCCCCACTTGCTCGAGGGGTTTTGACCGGAAAATATCGATCAGGGATTCCTTCTGATTCAAGGGCGGCTGCACCGCATTTCGCTGGCCAGATTGCGCCCTATCTCGACGCGAGATCTTCTCGAATTGTGGATGCGCTCTGTGTTGCTGGTGACGGACTTGGCTATTCGCCGATCGAAGTTGCCCTTTCTTGGGTACGCGATGGTGCAGGAGTCGCAAGCGCAATCATTGGAGCTCGCACTGCAGCTCAATTGCGTGGCGCCCTCACCGTGGAAGAAATCACTCTTCCCGATCAAGTGCGCGATGCGCTCAATGAAGTTTCAGCAGTTGATTAAGTAGCTATTTAACAATTTTGCAAAAATGAGTTGAGAACTTTGACTCCAAATTTTAGACCGTCAACCGGAATTCTTTCATCGACTCCGTGAAAGAGTGCGAAGAAGTCGAGATCTTCGGGAAGACGTACTGGGCTAAAACCGAACCCAACAATCCCGAGATCTGAAAGTGCTTTGTTATCTGTTCCGCCGCTCATGACATACGGAACAGGAATACCTTCTGGATCAAATTCCTTAATAGCCGCGCACATCGCATCGACAAGAGGACCTTCGAAATCTACTTCGAGAGCTTTATCGCGCACGAGTAGTGATATTTCGATATCGGGACCCACGAGTTCTTTGAGAGTTTCGACTAGTTCACCTTCGAATGCTGGCAGGAAGCGACCATCAATGACCGCGGTGGCGCTCTGTGGAATCACGTTTGCCTTATATCCGGCGTTAAACATGGTGGGATTGGCAGTATTTTGGATGGTTGCACCCAACATACGAGCTGCTCCCCCGATATGACGAAGTAAGGGGCGAACGTTTGCCGGATCATATTCTTCGCCTGTGAGTTCGGCGACTTTACGCCAAAATCTTCCGCCAGTCTTAGTTTCGCGTTGCGGCCACTCGTATTGGCCAATCCGTGCGACCGCTTTACTCAATTTTGTAACTGCATTATCAGGATTAATGAATGAGCCATGTCCTGCAGAACCTTGGGCTTTGAGCTCCATCCATTGAATACCCTTTTGTGCGCCTTCAACTAAGTAGAGGCGATGGCCACCTGTGATGGTGACGGAGAATCCGCCTACTTCCGAGATTGCCTCGGTGTATCCGTCGAAGAGCTCGGGACGATTTTTAACCAACCATCGAGATCCATAGACGCTACCTGCTTCTTCATCGGCGAAGAATACGAGAAGAATATTGCGTGGTGGTTGATATCCCGCGCGAGCCCAGGCGCGCACAGTTGCCAAGATCATGGCATCCATATCTTTCATATCAACAGCGCCACGGCCCCAAATAAATCCATCTTTGATTTCCCCGCCAAATGGATCAACGCTCCAATCATCTGGATTGGCAGGCACGACATCGATATGGCCGTGAAGAACTAATCCTGGTCGAGATTGATCTCGCCCGGCGATGCGTGCAACAACGTTGACACGATTGGGTGCTGTTTCGATCAATTCACTCTCGATGCCGACTTCTGCCAATTTTGCTGCGACATATTGTGCAACTGCCTTCTCATCACCCTTGTCGTCACCGAAATTGACACTGGGGATGCGAATAAGTTCCTGGCAGAGAGTTATGGTCTCGGCTTCAAGGGCGGCAATATCGATGAGGGATGCATCACTAGTCATGTGAGTATCTTTACACGAGATGCCGGCCAAATGTCCCTACTTTGCCCTTGCCCCCCATTCCTTGCTATCCTCGCCTCTCACCCGTCCGGGTGGCGGAATTGGCAGACGCGCTAGCTTGAGGTGCTAGTGCCCGAAAGGGCTTGAGGGTTCAACTCCCTTCTCGGACACTTCGAAGGTTTTTCAAATTTTCATGGCAGGATACCTCCGTGGCTGAATTGATCTATTACTGCGGAACGATGGATAGCGGTAAATCAACGCTCGCCCTACAGACGGCACACAATCACAAAAGCCGTGGTCGAAGCGGCCTGATTTTCACTAATCAAGATCGCGCTGGCCGAGGGCTTATTTCAAGTCGACTTGGACTTCAGAGCGCCGCGATCGAGGTCGATTCCGAACTCGATCTCCATAAGTATGTCGTCGAGAAGATGTCCATGGGTGAACGAATCGATTTCATCATCTGTGATGAGGCGCAGTTCTATCAAGCAGCTCAGATCGAACAGCTGGCTCGAATCGTGGATGGTCTTTCGATCGACGTCTTTGCCTTTGGAATCTTGACCGACTTTCGAACCAAACTCTTTCCTGGCTCGGCCCGCTTAGTTGAACTGGCCGATCGGGTTCAGACTTTGCAAGTAGAAGCGCTCTGTTGGTGTGGCGAGCGAGCTACCCATAATGCTCGAACCATTAATGGCGTCATGGTGACTGAGGGCGAACAAGTCGTTGTAGGCGATGTCGCATCGGCCGACGCTGTTGCATATGAAGTCCTATGCCGGAGACATCACATGCGCAATGTCACCTCACGCTTGAGTCGCAGCGGGTCGGACGATCCACTGCCCTTCTTCTAATATCCTCCTATAGTCTTTTTTTCAACAAGCAATCCTGATCAAACTCCAACTATCGAAAGGCTTCACATGAACGTACGTGGTTACGCAGCCCTGAGCGCGAAGAGCGATCTCGTCCCTTACACCTTCGAACGCCGCGAACTGGCTGCAGATGATGTGGCGCTAGAGATCAAATATGCGGGGATCTGCCACTCAGATATTCATCAGGCACGAGAAGAGTGGGGCCCGGCTAATTTCCCTATGGTTCCTGGCCACGAGATAGCTGGCGTAGTAACAGCGATCGGCTCTAGCGTAACTAAATTCGCCGTTGGCGATCTCATCGGTGTTGGTGTTTATATCGATTCATGCGGAAAATGCGATTCCTGCCTTCGCGGTCTGGGAAATTATTGTGTCGAAGGAATGACCGGAACATACAATGGCTTTGAGCGCGATGGCATCACTCCCACATATGGCGGATATTCCAACGGTTTCGTTGTAAAAGAAGATTATGCAGTTTCCATTCCTGCACACCTGGATCTATCTGGAGTAGCACCGCTTCTCTGCGCCGGGATTACCCTCTACTCCCCTCTTCGCAATTGGAAAGCTGGCACGGGCAAGAAGGTTGGCGTCATCGGTCTAGGCGGACTTGGACATATGGGTGTGAAATTCGCACATGCCATGGGCGCCGATGTCACTGTCTTCAGCCACACCCCATCAAAAGAAAGCGATGCTAAGGCGATGGGCGCCGATCATTTCATCGCAACCAAGAACGTTGAATGGAATAAGGATATCCGTAGCTCTTTCGATCTGATCCTCAATACCGTTGCAGCTGAAATTGATCTCGATCCATACCTACAATCACTTAAACTCGATGGAACGCTCGTCATGATTGGTCTCTCTGGCAAGCCCTATCCGATTCAAGCCAGTACGCTCTTGGGAGCGCGACGCTCACTCGCAGGCTCAATGATCGGCGGTGTTCCAGAACTACAAGAGATGCTCAATTTCTGTGGCGAACATAATATTGTTTCTGACGTTGAAGTAATTAAGGCCGATTACATTAATCAGGCCTATGAGCGAACAATCGCTAGCGATGTGAAATATCGCTTTGTCATTGATGCAGCAACGTTTTAAATCAATAAGCTAAATAAATTGGTGGGCCACTGCGGCCAAAGCCGGCGCTAGGAAGAGCGCCGGCAGAATATCTCCGACCGGTAAATGCTTGATATCTAAAAGCCGGAGCGAAATACAGAGTAGAAGGATTCCCCCAGTGAGCGTCATTGCTTGAATCTGATAGGCAGGCAAGACCGAGCCTAGAGCGAATCCAATAGCGGTCCATATTCCTTGGTAAATTCCTACAGGTAGAGCGGAGAATGCCACTCCCCATCCAAGCGAAGCGGCAAAAGCGATTGCCGTAATTCCGTCGAGGATACTTTTGAGTATGAGCTGTTGATTGCCTGCTCCCATGCCATCAGAGATTGCACCCATGATCGCCATTGGTCCGATGACGAAGAGAAGTGAGGCCGAGACAAATCCTTCAATGAATGGTGAATCCGAATCACTTGAGAAGCGAGCTTTAAGTCTGGCGCCAAAGAGATCAAGAATTTTCTCAAACCCAATGGCAGAGCCGATGAGAGCGCCGAGCAGGAGTGAGGCAAGCAAAACCAAAAGCCCCCATCCTTTGGGAAGGGCGTGGATATAGCCAGGGTTCCAGAGGGTGCGTAAGGCATCGGCGGCAGCCAAAAGAGTGACGGTGCCCAGCAGATTGGTGATCAGTGTCCGTGTCTTCGCTGAAAAACGCGAACCCATAACGACTCCCAATGAGGAGCCGAGAATGATCGTGGCGACATTAACTATTGTCCCGAGCATAACCATGTCGTTAGACTCTCATATATGGCCAAAAAATTCCTTCACCTCCTGACGCCGTCGCGAACCGTTCCACAGGTTCCATGGCGAGCAGCCCATCCGTGGTCGCTATCACTTCAACGCATGGCCATTTTGATCCCCGGACTCTTCATCTTCGGGCTGGGCGATTCTCTTCTCATCCAATCCAAGCTGGGCAACGCACCGTGGTCGGTTCTCGCTCAAGGGCTTTCTAAGCATCTCCCTCTGAGCATTGGTGAGTGCACCTTTTTGATTGGTGGCGTAGTGCTCATACTCTGGTGGCCACTGAAAGCTCGTCCTGGCTTTGGAACTCTTGCCAATATTTGTGTCATCTCACTTGCCATTCAAGTAGGGGTTTGGACATTTCCGTCAATGAAAGGCCATCTCTTTGGTGGATTTCTCTACATCTTTACGGGGATCATCCTGGTAGGAATTGGTTCATCTCTCTACATTACCTGCGGACTGGGAGCGGGCCCAAGAGATGGATTAATGACTGCCTTGCACCATCTCACTGGAATTCGAGTAGGGCGTATTCGACTCCTTATTGAAATCATCGCTCTCATCATTGGCTGGCGTCTTGGTGGAACTCTGGGCATCGGAACAGCACTCTTTGCGGTGCTTATTGGAAATTCTGTTGCCATCTCGTTTGGGTTACTTGATAAATGGGCGGCTCACAAATCTTCTTAGAATTAGAGTCCTAACCCCAATCAATTTCTTTTCGTCCGGCAGATTTCAGGTACATATTTGTCTGAGTGAATGGTCGTGAGCCGAAAAATCCTCGATATGAAGCGAGCGGACTCGGATGGGGAGAAGAAATAATCGTGACGCCATCAAGGAAGGGAGTGAGTTTTTCAGCATCCTTTCCCCACAAAATGGCTACTGAGATAGTTTTCGAAAGTCTTTCGGTGATCCGGTTAGTGATCTCGTCCCAACCAATATTTTTATGTGAATTGCTCTGACCTTCCAGCAGTGTCAGGGTGCGATTGAGAAGTACGACACCCGATTCGCGCCAATCGGAAAGATTGCCATTGCGACGAAGCTCTCCCCCAACGTCACTCGCAAGTTCTCGAAAGATATTACGAAGCGTGGGAGGTAATTTCTGCTCGCCGTCATTTTGTTTGGGTATAGAGAAGGCTAAACCCATTGCATCGCTACGATTGGGATAAGGATCTTGCCCAGCTATCAAAACTTTCGCTGAACTTATTGGCTTGGTTAACGCTGCAAAAATGAGTTCTCGCTTCGGAAGAAAATTTTCACCGTTTAGTTCTGTTTCAATAGTCAAGAATGAGGCATAAAGATCTGCAAGCTCGCCTTGCCACTCTTCAGTGAGCGAGCGGAAGAGCCAACCCTCACTTTGCTCGGGCAAAGAATCGATCTCCTTGTGAAGTCACATCGATGGATAAGCCATATGCTCGAGTTAAATTCTCCGAAGTTATCACTTCATGCACAACTCCTTGTGCTACAACTTTGCCTTGAGATAAAAGCAGGGCGTGGGTCGTGCCCGACGGGATCTCCTCGATGTGATGGGTCACCATGACCGAAGCGGGTGAGGTGGAATCTTGGGCAAGGAGAGCAAACCTAGAGAGCAGATCTTCGCGTCCGCCTAAATCCAATCCAGCCGCAGGTTCATCCAATAAGAGTACTTCTGGATTGGCCATGAGTGCGCGAGCGATAAGTACCCGCTTCTTTTCCCCATCGCTCAGCGTGCCAAATAATCGAGCTCCTAAATCTCGCACGCCCAAAGTTGTTAATAGTGAGAGCGCCCGAGATTCGTCCCATAAATCATATTCTTCAGTCCATCGACCAACGACGGCATAAGCTGCGGTCAGGACAACATCTGTCACTCTCTCATCAACCGGAATTTCGGCGGTGAGATGGCCATGTGTAACCCCAATTCGTGGCCTTAATTCAAAGACATCAACGGCTCCGATTTTCTCACCCAAAACTGAAAGCTCACCACTAGTGGGATGGATGAGCGTTGCACACAGGAGAAATAGAGTTGATTTGCCGGCGCCATTAGGTCCCAATACAACCCAACGTTCGGCTTCATTAACGCTCCAGGAAAGTGGACCCAGAATAGTTTTGCCATCGCGAACGACAGAGATATCCGTTGCAGAGATCACTTCGCCTGACATCGTCGGACTCCATCCGTGTCGAATCACTTATCTATGAGAGAAAGATACCTTCCGAATACGAAATTCTCGGGATATCCCGTCGTGAGATAGGTAAACTGGCGACCATGACTGCGCAGAGCGATTACACCGGCCTCATTCTTATTTCTGGCCCCGATAGCCCAGGAATAACCGCGGGCTTGATGGCTGTGTTATCGCCCTTTGCCATCACAATTCTAGAGATGGATCAGATCCTTACTCGAGGTCGCCTTATCCAGACAACTCTCATCCGACTCAACCGAGACCATGTCAGCGCAATAGAGACCGACTTACTCGCTTTCACTGAGAAATCTGGCCTTGATCTGGCGATTGATTTCGGCGAGATTTCCAAAGAGCAGATAGCTGAAAACGAGATCGTTCTCACCATCGTCTCGCCTGCCTTAACGCCCACAGCTGTGTCTACAATCGCGAAAAGTTGTGCCCATGTTCAGGGAAATATCATCGCGATTCGAAAGTTAGCAAAGAAACCTTTGACCGCAATGGAATATCGCGTGCATTTCGCTGGCCCCATCCCCCAGTTAGATGCCCTCGCACGAGAGATCACAGTCGACCTTGTTGACCTGAAAACGACAGTTCTCCTTCAACGCCCATATGACCGGCACAAATTTGGTCAATTAGTGATGCTTGATGTTGACTCGACCTTGATCACTCAAGAAGTTATTGATCAATTAGCCATAAAGGCATCTGTGGGCGAGGAAGTCGCTGCGATTACCGAATCAGCGATGCGCGGTGAATTGGATTTCGAAAGTTCGCTACGCAAGCGGGTCGGTCTGCTTGCAGGTGCGCCTGCTTCAATAATTGATGAAGTCCGTGCAGAAATCACTCTTACGCCTGGGGCAAAGACGCTGATCACCACCATTCATGCCGCTGGCGGCAAAGTTGGTGTGGTCTCGGGAGGTTTTACCAACGTTGTCGACTCACTGGCAGCCGAACTTGGGCTGGATTTTGTTCGAGCCAATACACTCGAAATCATTGATGGAAAGATTACTGGCCAGCTCGTGGGGCCAATCATTACTCGCGCAGGTAAAGCCGAGGCGCTCACGGAGTTCGCTACGCGCGAAGGTGTGGCAATGGAATCAACAATCGCCATCGGAGATGGCGCAAACGATCTCGACATGCTCGAACTAGCAGGATTGGGAATCGCCTTTAATGCAAAGCCTGCCGTACAAGAGGCGAGCGATATCTCTATTAATTTCCCAGACCTCGCGGCCAGCCTTCACTTGCTGGGTTTTACCTCAAATGAAATTGAGCGTATCGACTAAAGTCGGCAAGCATGAATATCTGTCACAAGTATTCCTCGTGCACCGATAGCCCACAGCTCATCCATAATTGAATTGATATCTCGTTTCTTGACCATGGCACGAATCGCAGACCACTCACTCTTTTGTAATGGTGAGATGGTAGGCGATTCGATACCCGGAGTGAGCGCACATGCTCGCTCTAGGTCAGCGCTCTTTACGTCGTAGTCCACTAACACGTACTGCCGGGCAATAACCACACCATTGAGACGTCTAATTAAAGTCTCTAGCGCATCAGAACGAGAAGTTCCGGTGCCTTCGATGAGGATGGATTCGCTACTTAAAATGGGGTCGCCAAAGACCGCCAATCCTGCCTGGCGAAGAGTTCCACCAGTGGAGACCACATCAGCGATCAAGTCCGCTACCCCCAAACGGAGTGCGCTTTCTCCGGCGCCATCAAGACGCACAATGGTCGCGACGATCCCCTGCTCGGCCAAATAGTTCTCCAGGAGTCCTGGATATGCAGTGGCAATTCTCTTTCCCGAGATATTGGAAAGTGAATAATTTTCTCCGATGGGAGCTGCAAATCTGAAAGTGCTTCGTCCAAAATCCAAAGCGAGTGATTCGTTGGCAGGCGCAGCGCTGTCAAGAAGTAAATCGCGCCCCGTTATTCCTGCTTCCAGTTCGCCTGAGCCGACATAGATGGCGATATCACGTGGCCGGAGGTAATAAAACTCGACATCATTCTCATTATCGATAAAGACCAAATCTCTAGGGTCATTGCGTTGACGATAGCCAGCTTCGCGCAACATCTGCGCTGAACTTTCAGAGAGTGAGCCTTTGTTAGGAACAGCGATTCGAAGTGTCATGGAAGCATTTCTCCTTAAAGATACTTATAAATGTCGTTGAGGGAGAGGCCTTTAGCTGTTGCAAGAACTTGGAGATGGTAGAGCAATTGACTGATCTCTTCTGCGAGTTCATCACTGCTTTGAAATTCAGCTGCCATCCAGACTTCAGCTGCCTCTTCCACAATCTTCTTTCCGATCGAATGAACTCCCGAATCAAGTTCCGCAACCGTTCCTGAGCCTTCGGGACGCTTGGCCGCACGATCTTGAATCTGGGCCCACATATCCTCGAAAGTCTTCATGGCCGAACTTTAGCGTGGAAGCTATCGCCTACGCGCGGGTATTACTCGCCAACTCACGCAATCCTAGAAGCACTGCCTTTGCATCCGATGCCTTGAAGACGGCGCTGCCGGCAACAAAGGTATCTGCCCCGCTGAGAGCTGCTTGTTCAATTGTGGTGGGAGAAATTCCACCATCGACCTGAATCCAAGGTTTCTCCCCCGTAAAGAGATCAATTGCGCTTCGGGCGCTTGCCACCTTACTCATCATTTCCGGCATGAATGCTTGACCGCCGAAACCTGGTTCGACCGTCATCACCAAAAGCATGTTGATATCTGGAAGGAATTTTTCGATCGCTGAGTAGGGAGTTCCGGGCTTAATTGCTAACCCAACTCGGGCTCCAGCCGCGCGAATCAGTGAGATCGTTTGGGATGGATTGGCTGAGGCTTCATAATGGAATGTGACACTTGCGCAACCTAAGTCAGCGTAAGTCGGACCCTGTATGTCCGGATCGGCCACCATGAGATGGGCATCGACTGGAATCGGAGAATCAGAGATGATGGAACGAGATTCCTCAAGCGAAAAGGTCTTATTTGGGACGAAGATGTCATCCATAATGTCGAGATGGAGCAGATCTGAGTACGGAGCTACCCGAGCAATCTCCTGCATCAAACGAGAGTGATCAGCGTTGAGAATGCTGGGACAGAGACGAATGTTGGACTTAGTAGTCATCGCCCGATTTTAACTCTTGCCCTTGCGGAAAACGGCCATGAACATGGAGTCGGTACCGTCGCGATCTGTCCAGAGTTGCATCGTTCCCGGAATTTTTCCCTGATAGGTCTCCGGTGCAACGCCATTGAAGAGAGAGATAAGTTCGAGATCTTTATGGCGATATTGGGCATCGAGAACCTGTCCGACAGTCTCTGCGATGTGTGGTGAGCAGGTGGCGTAAGCCAACAGACCGCCGGGGTTGAGTAGATCATATGCACCATCTATGAGATCGCGCTGAAGCGGAATGAGCTCTTTGAGATCGCCGAGTGACTTTCGCCATCGCGCTTCTGGCCGACGACGAAGTGCGCCAAGTCCAGTACATGGCGCATCCACAAGAATGCGATCGAAGGTATGTGGAAATAGATCCGGATATCGGCCGTCAAAAGAGAGAATCTTTGCCCGAGGGACTACCCGGGCTACTAAATCAGCGCGGTGAGGTGTTGGTTCATTTGCCAAGAAGGAGTCCTCTGGGTGAGTTGTCTCCAACATGTTGTAGAGCAGGGCTGACTTGCCGCCTGGGCCCGCGCACATATCCAGCCAACTGAGATCTTCATGGGATTTTCGTAGCGACTCGGAGAGATCAAAGAAATACTGCGCCAGAAGCTGTGAGCCCAAATCCTGGACTCCAGCACGTCGTTCAATGATCGCCGGATAAGTAAGTGGTGAGCGCTCACTGAGAACACCGAAGCGGCTCGGAAGAAGTGGATCTCCACCCAGTTCAGCGATGGTCGATTTCCCTGGCCAAGCAACTAGGTGGGGAGCAACTGCGACATTATCTATCGCAAGTAGTTCTCTCACTCGGCTCCAATCCCCCAATTGATCATGGAAGGCGGAGATAATCCAGGTGGGATGGGAAAATTCAATGGCTAGGCGGTCCAAATCGGGAACAGAAGGATCGGCGATGAAGGTCGCTATTGCATCTGGATTGCGCATAATGTTTCGAAGGATGGCGTTAACAAAAGTAGCCTTCGACTCCCCCGCCACATGCCGGGCAAGCTCAACTGTTTCGCTCACAGCCGCGTGATCAGGAACGCGCATCGCCCAAATTTGATGAAGGCCGAGTCGAAGTAAGTCGACTACTTTGCTATCGAGCTCGGCAAATGGACGATCAGATTGCTGGGCTATCGCCCAATCGTATTGCCCCTGCATGCGTAGCGTTCCGTAGGTGAGCTCGGTAGCAAAGGCTCGATCACGTTCTTCCAGCGCACTCTTTTCGAGTAGCTGCGGCAGGAGAATATTTGCGTACGCACCATCGCGATTGACATTCGTAACGCATTCGAATGCTACAACCCGAGCTGGAGAGGGTTTGGGTTTGCGGAAGGTCGACGGTTGTGGCTTACTCAAAGATTTCGCCGGCTTCTAAACGTGCGCCTCTAATGAAATCAGCAGCAGACATTCGTTTCTTACCCGCTGGAGTCACCTCTGCTATGGCGATAACGCTGTCGGATGTTCTGACAATTAGTTCGTTGCCTGCCGCTGCAATCTCACCGGTTTTAGTGAGCGTATTCTCGCCAAAGTACTCATGGGCGGCATGAAGAGAAATGCGCTCGCCTCGGAATGTAGCCCAAGTTCCGGGTCGGAGTTCAAGAGCGCGGAACTTGCGCAAAATAATCTCGGTCGGATCAGCAAATGAAATCTTCGCCATTTCCTTTGAAATTTTAGGAGCGAGCGAGATACCGGTAGTTGGCTGCGCAGTCGCACGCGTCTTTCCGATTACGCCTAGAAGTTCAACCATTGATTGTGCGCCCATCTTGCCCAAAGAAGCAAGCAGTGTCTCTGTTGTATCTGCTGGCTCGATCGTGACTGCCTGTTGAATATAGAACGGCCCAGTATCCATTCCCTTATCCAATTTGAAGATAGTAAATCCGGTTGTGGAATCGCCATTAAGCAGCGCCCACTGAACCGGGGCCGCGCCCCGCCATGCTGGCAATACTGAGAAGTGCAGATTGATCCAACCAAATCGTGGACCGTGCAACAACTCCACGGGAATAAGTCGGCCATACGCCACAGTGACAACAATTTGAGGCTGAGCATCGAGCAAGTGGCGATTGAGCTCCGAGACATCACTTGGTTTAGCGACAGTTAAGCCGCGCTCTTGCGCCCACATTGCCAACTCGTTTGGCTCAACCTTTTTGCCGCGACCCTTTTCTTTATCTGGATTTGTGATGATCGAGACAATGGAATGGCCAGCTTCAAGAAGAGCTTCGATGACGGGTGTGGAGACGAGAGAGGAAGAGGCGACGCACAGTTGCACAGTTAATTACCTAATCCAAGCATAGAGTGGGGAGAGAATTTCACGACAGGGGTGTTTCCTTGAGCGATCTCACTTCCGAACCAATCGGAGTTTCGAATCTCTTTCATGGCCTCCTTGCGATCTTTCTTCAGGAGGCGATCGATAAAGACAATGCCGTTGAGATGATCGGTTTCGTGCTGCAGCACTCGGGCAAGTAATTCGGTACCGTCGATTGTCACAGGTTCACCGTGCATATTGAATCCTTGAGCAACGGCACGAAACGCACGGGGTGTGTCGTAGAGAAGTCCGGGAAAACTTAGACAGCCCTCATCGCCATCTTGCAGCTCCTCAGATAAATCCAGCGAAGGGTTGATGAGATGACCATCGAACTCATCGATATCCCAGACAAAGACTCGCAATCCCACCCCGATTTGGGGAGCTGCTAAGCCCGCCCCGGGTGCATCATGCATAGTCTCAGTGAGATCTGCGACGAGAGTACGAAGCTCTTTGTCGAAAGTCGTTACTTCCAATGCCGGCGTCGTTAAGACGGGATCGCCAAAGAGGCGAATGGGTTGAATCGACATGGTCTCATTCTACTCAGAATGAGTACGGATCGATTCGCACCGTGAAACCCGGCAGGCCCTTGAGGCTTCGATATCGGAGCATGGAGAGGAAGAATGCAGAAAATTCAACACTTTGCTCCACTGGCGCGCGCAGGATCACTCGAGTATGAAGTTCATCCAAAACGATCGGAGTAATCATGCTGAATATCGAGCTCTCCTGGGCAGCGACGATAAAAGTGGCTAAATTCTCATTGCCCAACTCCACAATCGCGAATCGGAAGAACGGCGGAAGTTGAACTTCGGAACGATCGGCCAAGGTAGCGGCCAGGAAGTTCGTTGCATCTCCTTGAGATAGAGCACCTGCAATGGGGTGGCTGGCTGGCAGTGAGAGAAATATCTCGCCTGTGGGATCGGCAAGGGCAATGAGCGAGAGCCAGTGAGCAAGCAGACTCTCCTCTGTTCGTAAGCCAGGGCGATTAATAAGGAATTCAGCATCCAGTATCACTACAGCGGAATATTCTCCCATCGGTTCATGACCGATCGTTGCAATAACGAGCGTTTTAGCTTCCGAGAGACGCGCTATTCGATGAGCAGATGTCGAGATGATGACGCGATGGCCAGGGAATGCGCGGGCGAGATTCTCGGCAAACATAGCTGGGTCCTTCTTGATAGGTTGCAACTCGGAATGCGAGCAATGCGAACAGACCCACGAAGAATAGTGACGATTGCATAATGAGCAAGAAATCGCCTTACCTGCCGAAAAAATAAGTACTCCGCCACATTCACAGAGAGCACGATTGCGGCATTTGCGACAGGACAAACCGGTAAGTCGAGATGAATGAGCAATAGAAATCAGTACCGAACCATTTCGTAAACCACGACTTATTGATGCTAGGTGAGAATCTCGACTTGCGGCAAAGGCGAAAGTTCGCGAATGATTTCCAGGGATTCGCAAACTCTTTACATAACCCAATTGGATAAGTCTCGCTAATTCTGTGCTCCACGAATCCCCCAAGAAGATAAGCGAAGCATCAGTTCGAAGCAGCGCAACGTCCCGAGTATTCCAACCCGGGTAGCGCTTCTCGTAATGAGAAGGAGAACTCTCTTCGAAGACAATAATCGTGGAATTTTTCATCAGCGGCGCGAAGAGTCCTGAACGAGTAGTGAGTATGACGGTCGGCTCTTTCGCACAAATGTGAAGGTAATTGCGATATCGCTCCGATGCAGATCGGGCACTTGATTGCACAATCAGGGAGTCATGAAAATGAGGTTGTAACTGACCAGCTATATTCTCCAGATCACTCTCCTCTGGGACAACCACCAAAACCTGCCCAGTCCGGCAGCGTTCGAGGACAATCTCGACCAGCACTTTCCAACGATCCTGATTGAGCGGAAG
Organism: uncultured Actinomycetes bacterium; assembly: GCA_903919375.1. Lineage (GTDB taxonomy): Bacteria > Actinomycetota > Actinomycetes > Nanopelagicales > Nanopelagicaceae > AAA044-D11. The sequence goes on from CAIXHZ010000140.1 coordinate 15,222, forward strand.
GGTAATCGCCAGTTTGCTGGGATCCAGGCTTGCCGCTGAATAGGTAGCGCGAGGAAGAGGGTGGTAGTTCTTCTCCGCAGTAGCCACCCGAGCAGGAATGGCGGCGGCGATAAAAGCCCAAATGGAACAGGCATATCGCTGGGCTAAAGCAAGGAAGAGATCGTATTGATCGGCCAGTAGCAAAGGCTGGGAGGAGAGAACTCGATCTACATATTTGAGTGTGCCGATCTTCGCTTGACCTAGGTCTAGTCGCTCCAAAATATAGCCTTGCGCTTCACGGCCATGGAAGGAGATCGCCACTAAATGTCCCGGTTGCGCCTGCTTATCCAATTTCTCCGAGATCAAATAATCAAATGGCTGATCGAGATGAAATACGCCAGTATCTACAAGAACGCGCGCAAGTGGGAGATTTTCAGCCGGTGCATGATGCAGTACAGCTGCACTCTTTTGAACTTTGAGTCGCAGCGGCTTGGCCGGCGCCACCATTATTTAACCCGCTACTGCTGCCTTTAGAGCTGCAGCGCGATCGGTCTTCTCCCAAGTGAAGTCAGGAAGTTCGCGGCCAAAGTGACCATAACTTGCTGTGGCAGAGTAAATCGGACGAAGCAACTGGAGGTCGCGAATGATCGCCGCTGGACGTAGATCAAAGACCGCAGGAACCGCGTCGATAATTTGTTGAACCGGAACCTTTTCCGTTCCGAAGGTCTCGACAAAGAGTCCGACTGGCTGCGCCTTACCGATTGCATAGGCGACCTGTACCTCACAGCGCGAGGCTAGACCGGCGGCAACAACGTTCTTGGCAACCCAGCGCATTGCATATGCGGCTGAACGATCCACCTTAGAAGGGTCCTTCCCAGAAAATGCGCCACCACCATGACGAGCCATGCCGCCATAGGTATCTACAATAATTTTTCGACCGGTTAGTCCGGCATCGCCCATCGGTCCGCCAATAACGAAACGACCTGTTGGATTGATAAGCAGGCGTACTTGTGAAGTATCGATACCCAAATCAGCAATTATGGGATCGATAACAAGTCGTTTGAGATCTGGCGCCAAAGTTTTATCGAGATCGACGTGTGGGGCATGCTGAGTGGAGATCACAATAGTGTTAAGAGCAATCGCTTTATCGCCAGCATATTCAATGGTTACTTGAGTCTTGCCATCAGGACGCAGGTAATCCACGAGTCCGGCTTTACGAACTTGCGAGAGCTTGAGTGAGAGCTGGTGAGCCAGATGGATTGGAAGTGGCATCAATTCAGGTGTGTCATCGCATGCATAACCAAACATCAGGCCTTGATCGCCGGCTCCTTGCAGATCGAGCGGATCGGCCGATGAGCTCACACGCTTTTCAAAGGCAGAGTCCACGCCTTGTGCGATATCCTGCGATTGCTGCCCGATGGAAAGTGAGACGCCACAAGAATTACCATCGAAACCCTTTTCAGATGAGTCATAACCAATTCTCAACACCGTATCGCGCACGATGTTCATGACATCGGCATAGCCATTGGTCGTGACTTCGCCGGCCACATGTACTTGACCGGTGGTAATAAGAGTCTCAACCGCTACCCGACTGGCAGCATCCTGGCCGAGGAGTGAATCCAAAATCGCATCAGAGATTTGATCGGCCATTTTATCCGGGTGGCCTTCTGTAACAGATTCTGATGTAAATAGACGCTTCTTATGTTCACTCATGGCGTTAACCTAACTTAATAAGGGCGAGATCGAGAAGTCGATCCGCCAGCGTGTCTTTAGAAATTGGCTCCGTCTCAATATGCGAGCCATCGGCAAGAAGGAAGAACCCTTGAGTTTTGTCGCTACCGAAAATTGCGCCGCCACTAACATCATTAAAGAAGAGAAGGTCCGCATTCTTCCGTTCCAATTTTGCTAGGGCTCGATCCATGCCGCCCTCCCCTGTCTCGGCGGCAAAGGCAACCACAACTTGATCTGCACGCTTATTCGCTGCAAGTTCGGCAAGAATGTCAGGATTCTTCACAAGGGAAATTTCCTTCAGATCGGCTTTACCAATTTTTGTATG
>CAIXHZ010000141.1 GCA_903919375.1 uncultured Actinomycetes bacterium
GAGAGATCTCGGTGCGCAGTACGAGAGCGAACTTTCTGGCTATGCGCCAAGACCATCGCACCCAAAGCGGCAGTAATGAGTAGCGCTGAGACAACTTCAAAGGCCCAGACATATTTGGTAAAGAGTTCGTTGGCCAGTGCCTGAACATTTCCATCGCCATTTGCTGTAGTTAAACCGATCGCTTCATGACCAACAGTTGCGCGACCGATGAGTGAGACCATCAAGCCACCCACACCGATTGCGGCAAAGATCGCTGCTGGACGTTGGCCTTTGATGGACTCTTTAAGTGAGTCGGAAGAATCGACACCGACCAACATAAGAATGAAGAGGAAGAGCATCATCACCGCGCCGGTATAGACCACGACCTGCACGATTCCGAGGAAGAGCGCATCTTGGGCGATATAGAAGATCGCAAGAGTGATCATGACCCAAGCGAGCAAGAGAGCTGAGTGCACTGCCTTCTTAGCAAAGAGCATTCCGAGCGCCGCCAAAACTGCAATCGGTGCCAAAATCCAGAAGAGAACTGCTTCCGGGCTCTGGGTCTGGCCCATCTGAAGTGAAGCGCTGATCATGCCTGCGCTCCTTCGCCTTGCGATGGGTGCGATGACGTCACATTGCCTTGGTAATAATCTTTATGGTCCATGCCGGGATACATGGCATGTGGTGCGGGAACCATTCCTTGGCGAAGTGGCGCCAAGAGATCTTCCTTTTCGAAGATGAGCTTTGCGCGTGATTCATCGGCAAGTTCATATTCATTCGTCATCGTAAGTGCGCGGGTAGGACAAGCTTCGATGCAGAGGCCGCAGAAGACGCAGCGCAAGTAATTAATCTGATAAATCTTTCCGTAGCGCTCTCCTGGTGAGAATCGCTCAGTCTCGGTGTTATCTCCGCCTTCAACCATGATCGCATCAGCAGGGCAAGCCCACGCGCAGAGTTCGCAGCCGATACATTTTTCGAGGCCATCGTCGTAACGATTAAGTTGGTGGCGACCATGGAATCGCTCTGCCGTTGGCTCTTTTACTTCCGGGTATTGAACAGTATTAACCTTCTTGAACATAGTGATGAAGGTGACCCAGAAACCTTTGAGTTGCGCGAAGAAAGATCCCGCTTGCTGCTCTTTCTCGGTCAGTGGGCGATTGGCAGCTTGTGCCGCAGCAAGACCCAGATCTTTGCTCGCCGGAACTGGCTCAAGGAAATTCTCACTCATGGCTAGTTACCTCAAAACCGGAGTCGATGGAGTTAATAGAGCGGGTAGCCCCGAAATTCGGAACTGGGAAAGAGGGTGCAGGGATATCGCCGAGTTGATCTTCAACTGCTCTGCGCTTTTTGGAAGAATCAAAGAGCGTCATGACCAGCATGATGACAACCACAACGCCACCAGTAAAGGCGGCAACCACAATTCGACTTGAACCACGTTGGGACATCACCCGAAGAGTGGCAACAACCATGATCCAGAAGAGGCTGGTTGGGATAAGCACCTTCCAACCAAATTGCATGAATTGGTCGTAGCGCATACGTGGCAAAGTTCCGCGCAGCCAGACAAAGACGAAGAAGAAGAGCACGACTTTGGCCAAGAACCAGACCAAGGTAAACCAGCCGCCAAGCCAGCTCTCGGTGAAAGTGAGGCCGGGAAGTGCGTGATAGCCACCAAGGAAGAGCGTCGTTGCTAGCGATGAAACCGCAACGATGTTGACATATTCGGCCAAGAAAAAGAGCGCGAATTTGAGCGAAGAGTATTCGGTATGGAATCCACCAACGAGTTCGCCTTCAGCTTCTGCTAAATCGAAGGGTGCGCGGTTAGTCTCCCCCACCATCGAAATTGCATAGATAACAAAGGATGGGAAGAGAATGACTGAGAACCACCAGTGCTGCTGGGCGTCAACAATTTTAGAGGTCGACATAGAGCCGGAGTAGATAAAGACGGCAACAAGAGAGAGCCCCATAGCCACTTCATATGAAATCACTTGAGCACTGGAGCGAAGTCCGCCCAGAAGTGGATAAGTAGAGCCAGAAGACCAGCCCGCTAAAACAATTCCGTATACGCCAACAGATGCAATCGCCAAAACGTAGAGAACACCTACTGGAAGATCAGTGAGCTGCATCGAGGTGATGTGGCCAAAGAGGTGCACTTTTCCAGAGAGCGGCATAACTGCGAACGACATAAAACAGGTAGTGGCGCTAATGATCGGAGCAATAACAAAGACCACGCGATCTGCTGCCTTAGGAATGAGATCTTCCTTGAGGGCGAGCTTTACGCCATCGGCCAGTGATTGAAGAAGTCCAAAGATACCAACGCGGTTGGGGCCAAGACGCATCTGCATGCGAGCCACAATTCGGCGTTCGCCCCAGACGCAGAGCAGAGTTGCAACAACACAAATAACGAAGACGAGAAGGCCTTTAACGGTGATTAACCAGCCCGGATCGCCTGAGATCAATGATGTGGAGTTCATGCTTTTACCACCGTAACTACGCCACTGGTGGCGCCGAGGTTTGCATTGAGTTGGGAGCCAATGGAATTGCGTGGCGCCCAGATAAGTGCATCTGAGATCTCAGTAATTTCCACTGGCAGAGTAATTGCTCCAAAAGCATTGGAGATTTTTACGTGATCACCAGTATTAACACCAAGAGCTTCGGCGCGAGTTGCTGAAATATGAGCACGAGCGGTACGGGCAGTACCAGCCAAGTTTTCTTCGCCATCCTGAAGCGTTCCGAGATCGAGCAAATGTCGCCATGAAACTAGCTGGGCTTCATTGCCTGATACCGATGGAGCTGGTGCGGCAGCGCTCTTTACAAAGCTCTCGCGGGCACCATCCCACTTGCCCAGTGTTACTAATTCGCGGCGAGTAGCTGCAACCGTTGGAAGATTAATTGCTTTACCTAATTGATCGGCAAGCATCGAAAGTATGCGCACATCGCTGCGCTGTAGTGACTCATCAATAGCCTTTTCGAAGGAACGCGCGCGTCCTTCCCAATCGAGGAATGTTCCGGACTTCTCGACTACTGCCGCAACGGGCAATACAACATCTGCCACAGCAGTCACTGCACTATGAGAAATTTCGAGTGATACGACAAAGGTATTAAGAAGCTTCGAGAGCGCAGTTGCTGAAATATCCAGTGGATCAACGCCACCGACCACGACCGCATCAAGCGCGCGCTCATCATCGTGAGGCAGATTGAGCGCTTCAAGAATTTCGGAAGTCGAACGGCCAGTGGTTGAAGGAAGCTGAGAGACTCCCCACGCTGTCGCGATATCTACACGCGCACCATTATCTGCAACCGGACGTCCACCCGGAAGAAGATTGAAAAGTGCACCGGCCTCTAGTGCGCCACGTTCACCTGCGCGACGTGGCACCCAAGCGAGCTTTGCACCAGTGGCATTAACTAAATCGACTGCAGCCGATAGCGCGCCGGGTACTTCTGCAAGACGCTCACCAATCATGACCACTGACTTGTTAGTAAGAGTGGAGATCGAAGCGATTGAAGCAAGTGTGGCGCTGAGCTTTACTGAGCCGCGACTCTTGTACGGAGCATCGCTGAATACCTTGAGATTACGCTTGCGAACTTGCTTATAGAGGCGCAAGAAGACGATCGGTGATTCTTCTTCAGGTTCGAAGCCGAGAAGTACAACGGTATCTGCCTTATCGAGATCGGAATAAGTAGTTGATGCAGATTGCGCTACCGCTGCCAAGAATGAAGCTTCTTCATCGGAGTGGTTGCGGGCGCGGAAATCAATATCGTTTGTGCCCAGTGCTACGCGCGCAAACTTGCTATAGCCATATGCATCTTCGAGAGTAACGCGACCACCCGTAAGTACTGCAGCGCGCTTACCAGCGAGACCGGCAGCTGCTGCTGCGATCGCCTCCGGCCAGGATGCTTCATGTAATTCGCCATCTTCGCCACGAACCATAGGCGTGGCAATACGTTCGCGATTATTTACATATTTAAATGCCCAGCGACCTTTGTCGCAGTTCCACTCTTCATTAACTGCAGCATCATCGCCAGCGAGGCGACGCAGCGTCTTGCCGCGACGAATATCGGTGCGCATATCGCAACCAGAAGCACAGTGCTCGCAGGCAGAATCAACGGATACAAGATCAAATGGACGAGAGCGGAAACGATACGAAGCACCGGTAAGGGCTCCAACCGGACAGATCTGTACGGTATTTCCAGAGTAGTAAGACTCGAATGGATTATTCTCGTAAATACCTACTTGCTGGAGAGCGCCACGTTCATTAAGAGTGATGAATGGATCGCCGGCAATTTGATCGGAGAAGCGAGTACAACGTGCGCACAATACGCAGCGCTCTCTATCGAGTAATACTTGAGAGGAGATGGGCACAGGCTTTTCGAAGGTGCGCTTGACGCCTTCAAAGCGAGAAGTTTCACGGCCGGTGCTCATCGCTTGATTTTGAAGTGGACATTCACCGCCCTTATCGCAGACTGGGCAATCCAATGGGTGATTAATAAGAAGCAACTCCATAATTCCCTTTTGTGCCTTTTCAGCGACGGGAGAGGTGAGTTGGGTCTTAACGATCATGCCGTTTTCAACCGGAATAGTGCACGATGCTTGTGGCTTAGGGAAAGCGCGACCATTGATTTCGATATCGACTAAACATTGGCGACAAGCACCAGCAGGATCAAGAAGTGGGTGATCGCAGAAACGTGGAATTTGAATTCCTAGTTTTTCTGCCGCGCGGATTACAAGTGTGCCCTTAGGGACTGTGACTTCAAAGCCATCGATAACAACAGTAATCATTTCAATCTCGACTGCAGTTGTGGTCTCAGGTGTCATTAGAGCGCTGCTTTCTCGAAGACTGTAGACGCAGCATGATCAAAGGGACATGCGCCATTGTTGAGGTGATCGATATATTCACTCCGGAAATATTTGAGGGTAGAGATAATCGGAGCTACTGCGCCGTCGGCAAGTGCGCAGAATGAGCGACCAGCGATGTTGTCGCAGAGATCAAGAAGTTTCTCTAGATCGGCTTCGGTTCCTTTGCCGGCTTCGAGATCATGAAGCATCTGTACCAACCACCACGTACCTTCACGGCAAGGGGTGCACTTTCCGCAGGATTCGTGCTTATAGAACTCGCTCCAGCGAAGTGCGGCACGAACGACGCAGGTAGTTTCATCAAAGATTTGAAGCGCCTTGGTTCCAAGCATGGAACCAGCAGCAGAGACACCTTCATAATCCAGCGGCACATCGAGATGTTCAGCAGTAAAAATAGGAGTCGATGATCCACCGGGGGTCCAGAACTTGAGCTGGTGTCCAGCGCGAATACCGCCTGCCATTTCAAGCAGCTCTCGCAAGGTGATTCCCAGTGGCGCCTCGATCTGACCAGGATTGGTGACATGGCCAGAGAGTGAGTACAAGGTGAAGCCCTTGCTCTTCTCTGTTCCCATGGCGCCAAACCATTCAATTCCATTATTAATGATTGCCGGAACAGAGGCGATTGATTCGACATTGTTAACGACAGTGGGGCGAGCGTAGAGACCAGCGATTGCTGGGAACGGTGGACGCAACCGTGGTTGTCCGCGGAAACCTTCAAGTGAATCAAGAAGCGCAGTCTCTTCACCGCAGATGTAGGCACCAGCTCCTGCATGGAGTGTGAGTTCGAGATCAAAACCTTTGCCACCAATATTTTTTCCAAGGTAGCCAGCTTTGTAGGCATCATCGATCGCTTGCTGGACGCGGCGGAAAACGTGAACTACTTCGCCGCGCAAATAAATAAATGCATGATTGGCTCGAATGGCATAAGAAGCAATGATGATGCCTTCAACTAATACATGTGGGTTAGCCATAAGCAGCGGCATATCTTTACAAGTGCCTGGCTCTGATTCATCGGCATTGACGACGAGGTAATGCTCTTTGCCATCATTCTGTGGAATAAAACTCCACTTCATACCGGTGGGGAAGCCAGCGCCACCGCGACCACGTAAGCCCGAATCTTTGACTAACTTGATGAGCTCATCCGGATCCATGGCGAGTGCCTTACCCACTGCCGCATAGCCGCCAGCGCGCTTATAGCCTTCGATCGTAAACGAGTCCGCGTCATTCCATTGTGCGGAAAGAACTGGTGTTGGAGTTGTCATTACTTTCCGCCCTTGCCAGTTGCGATATTCAATCCAAGTTTTGACGCTTCGCCAGCACTGACACCTTCACCAGCAAGACCATCGCTAATTCCGGCGAGTACGGCTGAGTTTTGCTTCCAGGTACGAAGAGTTTTGGGGCCACGTGTAGGGGCGGTAGGTGTACCGGCGCGAGCACTATCAACTAAATCGCGCACGCTCTGCGGAGTCTGATTATCGTAGAACTCCCAGTTCACCATAACTACGGGTGCATAATCGCAAGCGGCGTTGCATTCAATTCGTTCGAGCGAAACTTTTCCATCGCTTGTGGTTTCGTGATTGTTGATCCCGAGATGTTCGGTAACGCTCTCGTAAATAGCATCTCCACCCATCACGGCGCACAAGGTATTGATGCAGACTCCGACGTGATATTCGCCCACTGGCTTGCTCTTATATTGGGTATAGAAAGTCGAGACCGCCGTAACTTCAGCTGTCGCCAAATCAAGTTTGGCAGCGATCTTTTCGATAGCAGCTGGGGTGACATATCCATCCACCGATTGCGCCAAATGCAGAAGCGGCATGATTGCCGACCGGGAGCGTGGATAGCGCGCAATGATCGTATCCATGATTGCTTCGTGTTCTGAGGTAAATGGCATTAGCGGTCAACTCCACCCATGACAGGATCGATAGATGCAACAGAACCAATCACATCGGCAATCATCGTGCCTTCGCACATTGCCGATACCGATTGCAGATTATTAAATGATGGCTCGCGGAAGTGCATGCGATAGGGATGGGTTCCACCATCGGAGACGATCGAGCAGCCAAGTTCACCGCGCGGAGATTCGATCGGAACGTATGCCTGGCCAGCGGGAACGTGGAAACCTTCGGTCACTAATTTAAAGTGATGGATGAGAGCCTCCATCGACTCCCCCATGATTTCGCGAATATGAGCGAGTGAATTACCCATGCCATCAGCACCTACAGCTAACTGAGCCGGCCAAGCAATTTTCTTATCAGCAACCATTACTGGTTGGCCAGCACTTGCCTCTAATTTGTCGGCAGCTTGTTCAATGATGCGCAGAGATTGTTCGAGCTCCTTCATGCGAATCAAGAAACGGCCGTAGACATCGCACGTATCGGTAGTGATGACATCAAAGTCATATTGCTCATAGCCACAGTAGGGTTGAACTTTACGAAGGTCCCAAGGGGCGCCAGCTGAACGAAGTACAGGACCAGTGATTCCAAGTGTGGTGCAGCCGGCAAGATCGAGATAGCCAATCTTCTGAGTGCGCTTCATCCAAATGGTATTTCCGATGAGGAGTTTCTCGTTATCTTTAAAGTTCTTGCGCAAATAAGCAACCGTCTCACGAATCTTGGCAATCGCACCTGTTGGCAAATCTTGAGCGACTCCACCTGGGCGGATATATGCCATATTCATGCGCAGGCCAGAGATCATCTCCACGAGATCAAGCACTTTTTCGCGTTCACGGAAAGCGAAGATCATCGGGGAGAGTGCACCGAGTTCCAGTGCGCCGGTTCCGAGCGCCACCATGTGGGAGGAGATTCGAGTGAGCTCCATCATGAGCACGCGTATTTGGCTAGCCCGCTCTGGAATCTGATCGGTAATACCTAAGAGCTTTTCAACGCCGAGGCAGTATGCAGTCTCATTAAAGATTGGCGAGAGGTAATCCATCCGAGTAACAAAGGTGACGCCCTGAACCCAGGTGCGGTACTCCATATTCTTTTCGATTCCGGTGTGAAGGAAGCCAATACCAGCACGCGTTTCAGTAACAGTCTCGCCTTCAAGTTCGAGTACTAAGCGAAGTACGCCATGTGTCGATGGGTGCTGCGGCCCCATATTGACGACTACGCGCTCTTCTTTCGTAGCACCAATCTCAGTTGCCAGTGAATCCCAATCGCCACCTGTTACGGAGTAGACGCGACCTTCAGTGGTCTCACGGGATTGTGCATAGAAATCATTTGTAGTACTCAATTGTATTTTCTCCGTTCTGACGGAGCGGGAACAGTTCCACCCTTGTATTCAATGGCGATACCACCCAATGGATAATCTTTACGTTGTGGGTGACCATGCCAATCATCGGGCATCAAGATTCGAGTCAGCGATGGATGTCCATCGAAAATAATTCCGAACATGTCATATGTCTCGCGTTCGTGCCAATTATTTCCGGCCCACAATTCAACGAGCGATGGAATATGTGGATCAGAATCAGGAACACTCACTTCAAGTCGAATCCGACGATTGTGGGTGAGTGAAAGCAATGGATAGACCGCATGTAATTCGCGGCCTGCATCTTCTGGGTAATGAACGCCATTAACACCCATGCACATTTCAAAACGGAGCGATGGTGTATCACGAAGTTTCTTGGCAATATCAAAGAGTCGTTCGCGTTTGATGTGAAGTGTGAGCTCTTCGCGATAGACAACAACGCGTTCGATCGCATCGTGGAATTCTGGATATGCGCGCTCGAGTTCGTCGGCGACTTCATCGAAGTAACTTCCGTAGGGACGTTCAGTGGAGCCGGTGCTCGCAGCAGTACGTGTGAGTCCACCAAAACCTGATGTATCGCCACTGCCATGAGCGCCAAACATGCCGGAATCAGTACTCATGCAAGAAGTCCTGCTTCATGGTTGTGGTCAGTGGTGTGGATATGAGATCCGATCTGATGGGTGGGCTTTGCTGCAAGCGCTGCCGCCTCTACTTCGCGAATAACTCTCTCGCGGTTCACCCCGAGCTTGGTATCGGAAATTTGCTCATGCAATTTCAAAATTGCATCCATCAACATCTCTGGGCGCGGTGGGCAGCCCGGAAGATAGATATCTACTGGTACTACGTGGTCGACACCTTGCACAATTGCGTAATTATTGAACATGCCGCCGGATGATGCACATGCACCCATTGCGATAACCCATTTAGGTTCGGCCATTTGATCGTAAATCTGACGAAGAACTGGTGCCATCTTGTTAGAGACGCGACCGGCAACGATCATAAGATCTGCTTGGCGTGGGGAGGCGCGAAAAACTTCCATTCCAAAACGTGCCAAGTCATAGCGACCGGCGCCCGCTGCCATCATTTCAATTGCGCAGCAGGCTAATCCAAAGGTTGCGGGCCAGAGCGAGTTCTTGCGCATATAACCCGCAAGTTTTTCTACTGATGTGAGTGCAAACCCACTAGGTAATTTCTCTTCGAGACCCACGATTAATCCCATTCCAATCCGCCGCGGCGCCAAACATATGCGTAGGCAACAAAGACGGTGAGAATGAAGATCATCATCTCAACCAATCCAAAGAGACCGAGCTTGTCGAAGGAGACAGCCCAGGGATAGAGAAAGACAATTTCAATATCAAAGACGATGAAGAGCATTGCCGTAAGAAAATATTTAACAGGGAAACGACCGCCACCGGCAGCTTGCGGAGATGGCTCGATGCCACATTCATAGGCATCTGATTTAGCGCGGTTGTAGCGCTTGGGGCCAGAGACGGCAGCGGCAACAACAGAGAAGAGCGCGAAGCCAAAGCCAATAGCGCCTATTGCCAGAATCGGTACATAGGGATTCACGTTTCGGAGTCTATGCCTATGGTCGAATATTCCACCGTGATCTGCTTCACGCGAGGGTGAATAGTTATCTAATAGTTATGAAACCGATTTAAAGCCTTCATGAACTGCAACGATGCCGAAAGTGAGGTTCTGCCATCCAACTCTCTCCCAACCGGCAGATCGCAAAATATCGGCGAGCGCCACTTGGTCAGGCCACGCAATGATCGACTCAGCCAAGTAAATATATGCCTCAGGATTTGATGAAGTTTTTTTAGCTACCCATGGCAGGGCGCGCATCAAGTAGCGCATATAAATAGTACGAAATACTCGATTGGTCGGCGATGAGAATTCGGCGATCACAATTCGTCCTCCGGCTTTGGTGACCCGAAGCGCCTCACGCAGAGCTTTGGCGGTATCGGCGGTATTGCGGAGGCCAAATGAGACGGTCGTCACATCAAATTCATTATCAGGGAAAGGAAGGTTAAGGGCGTCGCCCTGCGTGAAAGCGAGGTCTGGGTGGCGCTTTCGGCCAGCGGCCAGCATGCCTTCCGAGAAATCCATAGGAATAACAAAGGCGCCCTTATCGGCAAGCGGGCGGCTCGATGAGCCAGTTCCGGCAGCGATATCCAGGATCTTCATCCCAGGAGTGGGGGCGATAGTGGCTGTTACTCGCTTACGCCAAGCTTTAGTTCGGCCGAGGCTAAGCAGGTCATTGAGCAGGTCATAGCGTTTGGCCACGCCGTCGAACATCGCCGAAACATCCTCTGGCTCCTTATTTAATCCCGCTCTACTCACCCGTATATTCTCGCGATAGTAGGCTCTGACCACAAGTTAAAGCCCCTTTCCAGCAATGGGATTTACCTAACTTTATGAAGAATCGAGGACTCATGTCTCAGAGCGCAACCGTCGCCACTCTCCGTTCGGCAATTCTGCCCCGCACCAGTGCGATCACTAATTCTGCTTTGATTCTCGGGGGCGCTGCTTTCCTAGCGCTCACCGCTCAAATCTCTATTCCCGTTCCTGGCTCACCAGTGCCAGTCACTGGTCAGACTCTGGGCGTTCTTCTCCTTGGAACCGCTTATGGCGCAAGCCTCGGACTCTCCACCTTTGCGCTCTACCTCCTCGCCGGAATTGCTGGCGCTCCTATCTTTGCTTCCCATACCAGCGGCCTTGCACACCTCACTGGTGCTACTGGCGGTTACTTGGCAGGAATGGCAGTGGCATCACTTCTCACCGGCGCGCTCGCGGGTCGCAGATGGGATCAGAAATTTTCTACCTCGATTGCCACAATGCTGTTCGGAAATCTTGCAGTCTTCACACTTGGTGCAATCTGGTTACAGCACTCATTCCACATGAGTTGGGCTATGACTTTCCAGAAAGGCGTTCAGCCCTTCTTACTTGGTGAAGCTCTCAAAATTGCGATTGCAAGTACTGCGCTACCAGCAGTGTGGAATTTCGTTCGCAAGCGTTGAACACCCCACTTACCACCGAACTTCTCGGTGAACACTCTCCCCTGTCGCAGATCACTACTGAATGCGAAATTTCTGCTTCGTGGATTCGCGGCGGTGATGGTCTGATCGGCTTTGGCGAGTGGAAGAGCACAACAGTTACTGGACCAGATCGATTTAAAAAAGCTCGTACCTGGTGGCATGAACAACTCTCTAGCCTTTCCATCCACAACAATGTTCATGGCAGCGGAACCGGACCAATTCTCTTTTCATCATTCTCTTTCGATGAGAATGAAACGTCTCACTTAGTTATTCCCAAGATCATCGTTGGAGAGCGCGCTGGAAAATCTTGGATCACATGGATTGGCGATGGCTCTGCGCCACAGCTCGGCACGCTGGCTGAAAGCCACGCCCCACAATCACTATCATGGCAGCAAGGCACGCTTTCAAATGATGTCTGGCAAGAGCGCGTTGCTGCAGCAGTTGGCCGAATCAAAGCCGGTGAGCTCGACAAAGTAGTTCTTGCTCGAGATATCGTGGCTAGCGCCGCAAACCCAATTCCGCTTCGCGCGCTCATGTCTCGGTTGGAACGCGAATATCCCTCAACCTGGATCTATTTGGTCTCCAATTTAGTTGGCGCGACGCCCGAGTTGCTCGTTCGCCTGAGTAAATCACTTGTTACCTCTCGAGTCCTTGCTGGCACAATTCGCAAGACCGGCGATGAAGCACACGATTTAGCACTTGCTGGTTCGCTCGCTAAATCCTCTAAAGATTTGGAAGAGCATGAATATGCGGTGCGCAGTGTGGCCGATGCTCTAGCTCCTTACTGCTCTTCCACCAATGTTCCAGAAGCGCCCTTTGTACTTCATTTGGCAAATGTTATGCACTTAGCAACAGATGTCACAGGTGTAGTCAACGAATCAGCTACGCCGGTAGATATTTTCACAATTATTTCATCGCTCCATCCATCTGCTGCGGTATGCGGAACACCTACATCAATCGCAAAGTCGATCATCGATGAAATTGAAGAGATGGATCGTTCGCGCTATGCCGGCCCAGTTGGTTGGATAGATGCTCGGGGTGATGGCGAAATTGGAATCGCGCTTCGTTGTGGGGAATTTGCACCAGATCATAAATCGATTCGGCTCTTTGCTGGCTGCGGAATTGTTGCGGGCTCTGACCCTGCACAAGAATTAGCAGAGAGTCAAGCTAAATTGACTCCGATGCGCACTGCGCTCGAAACTCTCTGATACATATCTTTAATATGTAGCGCCATCTCTGGGCGGGCAGGTACTTCTACAATCACAATTCGAAGGCCAGAATGTGGATGAACGATTTCACGTTCTAGGTCGCTCGCACTCTTGGCTCGCGAGACCGCAATTCCAAAGCCGGCGATAATCTTCTCGAGGTTTGCGTTATGAGGAGTTCCAAAAACTTTTTCAAAGCCATCGACCCCAGCTTGCGGCAGTGTGGAGAAGATTCCGCCCCCATTGTTATCGATCAAGAAGATGCTGAGATCACTTTCGGGAGCGGCGATGAGAGCCGATAGGTCGTGAATAAAGGTGATATCCCCGGTGATAGCGAAGGTTCGCTGGAATTGGGTAGAAATTCCAAAGATCGTCGATGTATTTCCATCGATTCCGGCTAATCCGCGGTTAGCGAAGGTATGAAGGCCGGTTCGGCTAGAGGCAAATGCTTCGATATCGCGAATGGGTCGAGAGGATGCAATAAAGAGCGCGCAATCGTTCGGAAGATGCGAGGCGATGGTGCGGATCGCAAACTCTTCGCTCCACTGGTGACTGCGAGAAATTTCTTGGGCAGCAGATTGGGAAGCCGTGTGCCACATCTCCATCCAATTGCGATCGAGATCTGCGAACTTGAGCTCTGGCAGCATAGAGAAGATCTCTGTTCCGGTGCGCTTCTTATCCACTCGCTCCGTTCGGAAATCGACGATGTAGGTAGAGGGAGTTTCGGCAATGAGTGAATTGATTGATCTGGAGAGTGTGGTCTTACCAATAATGATCACGAAATCAGGGGCAAGAGCTTTTCGGATCTCAACATCAGCAAGAAAGATCGAAGCATGAGCGCAGGCGAACGGAAAAGAGAGCGGATCTTCGGCGATGATTGGGACTCCCGAGTTCATTAGCCACGGGGTCAGCGTCTCAAGATCAATATTGGCGCGATCATGACCGACGATGATGACTCCCCTACCCACGGGCGCTAACTTCTTAGGGAAGCGAATAGGTTCGGGCAGAGAAATGGGCTGAATCCCCGCAAGCCAATCGCTCTTATCGTCACTCAGCAAAGGTTCATCGAATTGCATATTGAGGTGAACTGGTCCGCCGGTCAGTACCTTAGTGAGATCAAGCTGCTCGTGGAGATCATGCGAAACCAGGCCTTTATACATTGCGACTTGATCAGTTGTCTGGTTTGCACCCGTCTGGCGCAATCGAGCTGGACGATCTGCGGTTATGAGAAGTAATTTATTATTGGAATGAAGTGCTTCAAGGGCTGCAGGAAAATAATTGGCCGCAGCCGTCCCACTCGTACAGATAGCCGCAACATATTGATTGGTGGCTTTTGCAATTCCAAGCGCGAAGAAGGCTGCTCCGCGTTCATCAACCTTGATATGCAATTCAACGAGGCCGCGTTCTTCGGCTTCATAGAGCGCTAGCGAAAGCGGTGCATTTCGGGATCCCGGTGAGAGAACGAAGTTGGTGATGCCAAGACTGATCAATTGACAGACAGTGGCGCGCGCGAGTTGTGTGGCGATACTCAACCAAGCCACCCCCCATCAATAATCTTCGCCACCCTATTCTTCCACCATTCTTGACGATCATCTGCGGCGCGATACTTTGCAAGAAGTGCTGGGGTGGGCACCATGCGCGCTACATCGATTGCGCCATTGCGGACAATCACAGCTGGATCGCAGATATCACTCTCTAGAAGTGCGACTGTACCCAGGCCACAAGCAAAATCCAGTTGATCCAGCGAAGCAGCGAGTGCCAAACCATGCGAGATGCCTATTCCAGTATCGAGCGCGCTTGAGATAACAGCTGGCAAACCGATCTCAGAGATCAATTTTCTGGCCGCGGTAATCCCACCGCTCGGTGCCCATTTCACAATAGCGACATCGGCAATCTCCGACAGCGCGGAGAAGTTACTACCTAAGTTCTTTCGAATAGCTTCATCGGCCGCGATCTTGATAGGAATTCGCTTCTTGACATCTGCGAGATCCACCAAGGAATCACAGGGTTGTTCGACATATTCAAAGACCTCGCCAAAATAATTATGAAAGGCGCTGAGATTTACCAGTGCCGCCTCTCGGCTCCAACCGCCATTCACATCAATACGAATTTTTGCCTCGGGGTTATACGCGAGTGCTGCAACCACCAACTCCCGATCGGCTTCAAAGCTATCCACTTTAATCTTGATCGTTGTGCATCCAGGAAAAAATTTAAGAATCTCCGAGACTCGATCAGGGCTGACTCGAGGAAGGGTTGCATTAATAGGAATGGCGCTTCGCTTGAGTTCTGGCCACGGTTGGTGTGCTGCTTCGAAGGCCGCCTTCAACCAGGTCGCTGATTCTTCTGCGCCATATTCAAGGAATGGCGAAAATTCGCTCCAACCAGCTTCGCCACGAAAGAGCGCCGCCTCTCGATAATTTATGCCACGAAAATTAGTCGTAGTCGGGATCGAGACCACGGTGAAATCGTGGAGTTGGGTCAGCATCGCGTTATCTAATTGCGAAATTACGGACGCTTAGGGAATTTATCGAAGTCAGGTAGGCGCTTTTCTTTATAAGCATTTCGCCCCTCTTGACCCTCTTCTGTTAAATAGAAGAGCAGCGTGGCATCGCCAGCGAGTTGTTGCACACCGGCAAGACCATCATCAGCGGCGTTGAGTCCAGCCTTTAGTAAGCGCAGTGCCATGGGGGAATGGCGCAACATTTCGCGGCACCATTGAACAGTTTCAGCCTCTAATTCACTGACCGGCACCACCGTGTTAACGAGTCCCATGTCGAGCGCCTCGTGGGCATCGTATTGACGACAGAGGAACCAGATCTCGCGGGCCTTCTTCTGACCGACATGTGCTGCAAGCAAACCTGCGCCATAGCCACCATCAAAGGACCCAACCATCGGACCGGTCTGACCAAACTTTGCGTTCTCGGCCGCGATGGTGAGATCGCAGACAACGTGGAGAACATGTCCGCCACCAATGGCCCAGCCTGCAACCATCGCAACGACCGGCTTCGGCAATCTGCGAATTTGAATTTGAAGATCGAGCACATTGAGTCGGCCGATTCCCTTTTTACCGAGTGCATCGCTTCCGATATAGCCATCATCGCCACGGGCATTGATATCTCCACCTGAGCAAAATGCCTCGCTTCCGGCGCCGGTGAAAATAATGACTCCAACCTGATCGTTATCGCGAGCAAGTGAGAATGCGCGTTCTAATTCAAAGAGCGTCTCAGGACGGAAAGCGTTGCGAACTTCTGGGCGATTGATTGTAATTTTCGCCATGCCTTCGGCGACTTCATAGGTGATGTCCCTGAAATCTTCGCCGCCTTCGCCGGTCTGCCATGCGGGGATGGAACGATCAGCTGCTTCACGCTTAATGGGCTTACTCACGGCATATCCTCCATGGGGCAATCGGACTTCATTCGGGCTTATATGTTGGATAGCCTACGGGCACAATGAATATTTTGCCCAAGCGCCCGCTCGTATCCGTGAGCGATCAGTGGTCAATCCCACAGGTGCGAACGGCTCTTGCAGCTGCCCTAGATGGATCTGGTCCAGCACTGGTCTTCTCCCCCATAACTTTTTCCGAAGTAGATTCGAAGGTAGCCATAATTTTGACTACAACGGGTTCGACCGGAAAGCCTAAAGAGATTCAGCTCAGTGCTGAAGCTCTTATTAAATCAGCAGAGCTTTCTAACAACGCGCTCGGTGCCAAGCCTGGCGATACCTGGTCACTCCATCTGCCACTTACTCATATTGCTGGAATTAATGTTCTCCTTCGATCATTGGTGCTTGGGACAGAAATTGCTACTTCTCATGGAACATTCACGGCGATCGTTCCGACCCAATTGCATAGAGCTCTCAACGGTGACGTTGCACTCTTGAAAGAGCTGCAAAGCTGTAAGGCAGTTCTTGTCGGTGGCGCAGCATCGTCCCAATTGCTCCTTGAAGAGGCCCGCAAGAATTCCATTCATGTTGTCACAACCTATGGATCAACCGAGACTTCTGGTGGCTGTATTTATAACAACCAGCCCTTGCCTGAAGTTGAAGTACGAATTTCTGCCCTTGGATTGCTAGAAATTTCTTCCCCCACTCTCGCCGAAGGTGTAGCTCAGAATGGTTGGTACACAACTTCGGATCTCGCTGAGATACGCGATGGAAAAGTATTCATTCAAGGCCGTGCTGATGATGTCATTATTTCTGGCGGAGAAAATATTTCACTGAGCCAAGTCGAAGCCACCCTCGCCACGATCAGCGATCAGATTATGGCCATTGGAGTTCCAAGTGCGGAGTGGGGCGAGGAGTTGGTAATTCTTACCACCCAAGTTCTTCCCGCGATGGAAATTAAAAAGCTCCTTGTTGCTGCCCTTGGAAAATTTGCTACCCCCAAATCGGTACTTAAAATTGATGCCATTCCACTTAAAGGAATTGGAAAGCCCGATCGAGCCCGAGCCCTTGAACTCTATTTAGCTCGCAATGAGGGAAGATAGCCCAATGAATAAGTGGATTCTTGGGGCGCGCCCCCGTACTCTTCCGGCTGCAATTGCACCTGTATTGGTGGGCACCGCCCTCATTCGCCGGGATCACACTCCCATTAATTTCACTAATGCACTGCTTGCTCTTGCAGTAAGTCTCCTTCTTCAAATTGGCGTCAACTACTCCAACGATTACTCCGATGGCGTGCGGGGCACGGACGCAGATCGAGTGGGTCCCATTCGATTAGTTGCCAGTGGTCTTGCAACAGCGGTGGCTGTAAAAAACGCGGCGCTGATCGCCTTTGGGTTGGCCGCTGTCACCGGACTCGTTCTTGCACTTCGAACATCACCCTGGCTCATTCTTGTTGGCGCGATTTCGATTCTCGCCGCCTGGGGTTACACCGGCGGAACAAAACCATATGGCTATTACGGCCTGGGCGAGATCTCAGTCTTTCTCTTCTTTGGTCTTGTCGCCACCATGGGAAGTTACTTTGCGCAATCTCAAGAACTCACGCGACGCTCACTTCTCATCTCCATCCCGATGGGTTGCATCGCCTGCGCATTGCTCGCGGTAAATAATCTTCGCGATCTTCCTAAAGATAAATTGGTCGGCAAGAAGACCTTGGCGGTTCGATTAGGTGATGACCAGGCCCGCGATTTTCTGATCGCACTCCTTCTCATCGCACATATCACTGCGATATTGGTATGCACCTTCGACGGTTGGGCAATCCTCACCATCATCCCCGGCTTCTTAACCGCGCGAATCATTGGCCAGATTAGATCGGGAATTATGGGTAAGGATCTCATCCCCGTTCTTGGTCAACTCGGAAAGCTCCAACTCCTCTTCGCATTTACCTTGGCTTTCGCACTCTTTTTCTAAGGGTCTTCTAGGTTTTTCTAGGGGAAGTTAGGGCTACAATCGAAGTATGGGTGATGTACTAATCTTTGTTGTAACGCTTGGTATTTGGGCCTATGCCTTCTTTGATTGTGCCTCCACTCCACAGGAAAGCGTTCGTCGCCTTCCCAAGTGGGCATGGCTATTGATCATTCTGCTCTTTGATATACCAGGATCGATTGGTTGGTTTATTGTCGGTCGACCTAAGCGCAACCCAGGGCAACGTCCTGGTCGCACACAATTTGTTGCGCCTGATGACAACCCAGATTTCCTGCGAAAGCTCTAGGATTCACCTTTACTTCTGCTCTTTTGTAGCATTCTGAAACTAATTAAAGTTCCATTGGCTGTGTGAACACTCTCACGCAATGCCCACTTTCGTCCTTCACGTGTAAATCCAAAATTATCCTGAAATTCAAATCGTCCATGAGAAATTTTTATGACCAGACTATTGAAAACTCGATTCTTTGCCTTATATTCCTTCGTCAAATTCGCAAGTGACCCATCAAAAATTCGCTCTTCCACTCCCTTTGGCGATTTCATAACTATCCAATGTGATGAAGCATCGATTGATGAATTCCTTGAATCGTCAAGTGGCCACAGGTATCCAAAACCTCTTTTCAGAGCTATCGGGTATGCGTAACGTTCTAAAAGGACGGTTCTTGAGAGCAAGCGGAGCCACCTTGGAGCTAAGTCAAATCTAAACTCCACTTCAAATTCATCAAAATATTCATTCCAACCTGCTAGAAACACTTGGTCCCCTAACATTGAATTGATTTTGCCACCTTAGTCCCCGCTACTTCCATCACTGAATCATTATGGTAGGAGTAAGCCGTGTACTCAATAGGTGGCTGCCCTTTTTTCCACTTGCATTTAAGAGCGACATTTATTTCCACATCACCAAATCCACTTTTTTCTAATTTCTGAACTTCATTGAATATCCACCAGGAGTGTCTCATCAAAACTGTACGCACCGTAACTTCTTTCCCTGGGCAATGTGTCACTGCGTGGACATTCACCGTCTTAGGGAAGTGAGTGGAAATATGCGGGTAGTCGGTTCTGCCAAAACACTCGCCATCGAGCTTAACTTTCTCCCCTAAGCCTGCATTAAAAACAATAGGCGCCGTTATGCCGCTGCCGGGAATTTGAGCAACTGCCGGGATAGCCTGTCTGAATATAACCAGTACTAATAAAACAATTGTAAATGTACGTTTCGGCACGCGATCTCTCTCTCCCTAATGGAAGATTAAGTTTTATGCATTAAACAATCTTTAGGATTAGTAGTCGTGGTCTCTGTGGAAAAATATACAAGAGTGAACTTCACAACGATCCCGACGCGTCTTCTTTAAAGTTGAAAACGCATTCAGTAATTCTCTTATAAACCAGAGTAGGTATGGCGACCGGTTCCCCAGATGTTGATGTAGATGTAATTAAAGAGGAATGTCGAACCTGCGAAGATGCAGAGCCACGCTGCACGGCGTCCACGCCAACCTACAGTCACGCGTGCATGCAAGTAAGCCGCGTAAGCCACCCAAGTAATAAATGCCCAGGTCTCTTTTGGATCCCAGCCCCAGTAACGACCCCAGGCAGATTCTGCCCAGATGGCGCCAGCGATAACGGCAAAAGTCCAGAGCGGAAAGACGAACGCGACCAATCGATACGAAAGTTGATCGAGTGATTCCAGCGTCGGTAAATTTACGGCCCATGGTTTGCGGGGACCTTTTCGCTCCATAGTGTCGAGAATCAGATACATACCAGCAACACAGTTGGCGAGAAGAAAAACTCCACCCGATGCAATCGCGGCAGAGACGTGAATGGCAAGCCACGTTGATTTCAACGCCGGAACAAGTGGGGCGCTCGGACGATAAAGCACGGTGATGGCAGTGCCCAATGTGAGCAAGACAGCGATAACAACTGGCAATCCAAGCCAGCGAACTTTGTATTTAGCCAGCGCAAAGAGGTAAGCACCAGTGAAGCCAAGTGCGCCAGTGATGGAGAATTCATACATATTGCCCCAAGGAACGCGATGGGCAGAAATACCGCGGAAAATTACTCCAGCAAATAACAGAACAAAGGCGAGCATCATCATGGCCGTGCCGATTCGACCACTGCGCTGGGTGCGAGAGAAATCGAATTTTGACTTGGAATCTACTTCGACATTACTGTCGTTGTTGCGAAGTGAAAATGCAACTTCAATCGCATGAGCAAAGAATGCAATGGTGAAGACCACCATGGCAGAGTAAATTCCATAGTTAGAGAGGTAAGCCCAGTTTCGTGATGTCATCTCTTCCTTTATTTCTCTTCTTCGAGCAAATTCTTGAGCACTCGGATCTCCACTTCGAGACCAGGTGCATTGTTCTTGGCAAGCCCGGCGATCTCTGAACGCTTACCAGCCTTGATCCAAATCCGACGTTGGCGAGTGAAGAGCGAAAGCAAGAGACCTAGGATCGCAAGTATGGCACCTACAAGTGCATACATTTTGCCCGGATCATCAACAATCTGCAGGTTGACCCACGACTTGTAGCCATCGAATGTGATCGATCCCTCACCATAGTTATAGCTTTCGTGGAGCGCTAACTGCTTGAGGCCGATCTGCTTCATGTTGGCGGTATTGAGGCGATAGACCGATTGTGGAACGCCAGAGTCGAGGCCCAAATTTCCCTGCCAGACAGAGATAAGGAGTCTTGGATCAATGACCTGAGGGAATGCCGAAAATGCGCCGCGGGTAGCGTTGCGATCATACGAAGGAATGAAGGAACCAATAAAGCCAATTTGAGGATTGGAATCTGGCAACTTAATCGCGCCAGTAGAAGTCAGATTTGCATCTTGTGGCAAGAAAATAACAGGACCTTGGAAAGAGATATTTCCATTCTTATCTCGCACCGTCACGACAGGTGAATAGCCATTGGCTTGCAAATAAATCTTTGTGCTGCCATAGGTGAGCGGTGAATTAACTTTGATAATGCGGGTCACTTCTTTAGACCCCACCGGATTGCTCGCACCGACGGTAAGCACATAATCAAGTGGCGCACTGGTCTGAACATCGTAGGTCGCTTTAAAATCTTTAATTTTCAAGGAGAACGGAACGAGCGAACCTTCGCCTTGGAACTTGCCGTAAGAGATATTGTCATACGAAGTCGGGGCGTTGATAAAACGATCACCTACGTTGACGATCGCTTCACCTTTTGTTCCAAAGAGACCGCCGACGCCGACTGCAAGCAGAATCATGATCAGCGAGAGATGGAAGAGCAGATTGCCGGTTTCGCGGGAGTAGCCCTTCTCGGCTGAAATCGAATCGCCGTCACGACGAATTCGATAGTGAGATCCTGTTAAGTATTTTTCGGCGCGATCGAGCAACGTCTGCGCATTGGTATCAAGCTCGCTGTACTCCTCCATGCGATCAAGGAATTTTGGAGTTAGCGGGGGCTGCGCGCCAATTGCCTTGATGTGGTGAAGGGCGCGTGGCAGTACACAACCAATGAGAGAGATGAAGAGCAGAAGATAGATAGCAGCAAACCACGGTGAACTGTATACATCGAAGAATTTGAAGCGATCGAGCCAAGTTGCTAGGAATTTATTACTGGTGAAGTACTCCTGAACTTTCATGGGATTTTGAGAGCGTTGCGGAAATAGCGAACCTGGAATCGATGCGAATCCGAGCATGAGTAGGAGAATGAGCGCTGTGCGCATACTGGTGAGCTGACGCCACATCCAGCGCAGAAGTCCTACCGTGCCGAGTTCAGGTGCTGTTGTCATTTATACCGCCGGGATAAAGCCAGAGATGAGCGAACGGAGTGAATTTATCACGTCAGTCCACAGACCGGTGATCTGAAGAAGTCCAATGATAATAAGGAAAGCGCCACCTATTTGGGTCATGCGATTTCCATGACTAGAAAGGAAGCGGCGCAATTTTTTGGATTGATCAAAGAAAAGTCCAACAAAGATAAAAGGCAGCCCAAGTCCTAAGCAATATGCGAAACTCAAAATTGCGCCACGACTAGCGCTAGAGCTTTGGAAAGAGAGCGCCTCCACTGCGCCGAGCGTGGGTCCAATGCATGGCGTCCAGCCAATTCCAAAGAGAAACCCAAGAAGCGGCGCTGCGAAAAGACCACCACGGATTTTCCATTGCGGCTTGAAGGAGCGATAGAACTTCTGATTAGCAATAAAGAGTGTTCCCATAAGAATTGTGAGCAAGCCCAGAAGTATTGCAAGCAGACGAGAATGACTGTCGATCGTTGAACCGAGCGATCCAAAGAGCGTTCCGTAGGTGATAAAAAGGAGTGAGAACCCAAGTACGAAGAGAGTAGAACCAAGCGCAACTCGGCCTCGCTTGTGAACGTCAGTCATTCCGGCTGCATATGACAGATAGCCCGGAACTAATGGAAGTACGCAGGGAGAGAAGAATGAGATGAGACCAGCAATAGCTGCAACAACAAAGGCGAAAATTAAGTTGCCATCAAAAATTTGAGTGGTAAAGAAATTATGCAACGGGAGCCTTCCCCATAACGTCATGAAGGAGTGTGGAGAGAGCAGCCACCGTAGTCTCACCACTTATTCGAGCAGCTACGCGCCACTTACTATCGATTATTAACGTGGTGGGAATGGCATTAGGAGTGAGTGAACCGCGGAAGCGCGTGATCAGCGAATCATCAATAAAATCTGGATAGCTCAATTTGTAGCGAGCGACGAAGGCTTTGGCGGACGAGAGATTGTCACGCGTGATAATTCCAGCAAATTGGATATCCGAGTTCTTGGCTGCGAAATCTTGCAGAACTGGCGCTTCAGCCCGGCACGGCGAGCACCACGAAGCCCAAATATTAATAACTGTCACTTTATTTTTATCGAGAGTAAGTGAGGTACCCTCCAAAGTTTGGCCGGAGATTTCTGGCGCTGGCTTTCGATCGGCTTCTTTAATCAAGACGGCTGCGCCATTGCCCGAGACAAATGCATTCTCGCTCGGCTTAGAAAGACCACCACTGCTGCAACTGGAGAGAAGCGAGAGTGAGAGCGCAATCGCAGCTACATATCTAATTTTCATTTGTTGGGGAGGAGGTGCTTTGCGGGCTCGGTATATGAGGTGCCGATAATTTCACCCTCGTTATCGAGATGGAAACTAGTTACAGAAGCCAAGGTGCACTCACGCTTGCGTGGGTCGTGCATTAACCGGCGACCTTCGACAAAGGAACGGATAATCCAAATCGGTAGTTGATGGGAGACAGCAATTGCATCTTTGCCGTTTGCGGCATCGCGCGCTGCAAATATCGATGCCAACATCCGTTGAATCTGCTCTTCGTAAGGTTCGCCC
>CAIXHZ010000142.1 GCA_903919375.1 uncultured Actinomycetes bacterium
AACATCAAGAGATAAGCAGAAGCTGCGCCGCCCACTAGGCCACCAATATGGGCGTGCCAATCGATTCCTGGAATCGAGAAGGTGATGACTAGGTTAAGAACGATCGTGCTGACAATGCTCTGGTAATTCATACGTGCTTTGCGCATAAAGACAAAGAGTGCGCCGAAGAGGCCGAAGATTGCGCCCGATGCTCCTACTGATACTTGATTAGGAGCTGCGGTGAATACTGAGAAGAGTGAGCCGCAGAGTAGTGAAACGATAAAGATAATCGCGGCGCGCATTTCGCCGAAGAAGCGCTCAACTGCTGGGCCAACACTCCACAGACAGAACATGTTGCTGGCCAAGTGAATCAAACTGGCATGGGTGAGTGCGACTGTTATTAGCCGCCACCATTCTCCATTTGCAACACCATGAAGGGCGCCGCCATTGGTGTAGGTGGCATCTCGAAAGAGCTCGAGATATTGGAAGAGGTTGGGGAAGACTGGGTTGAGTAATTGGGTGCCGAAGAAATTAATACCGTTGCCGACAATATAAACGGCCGTGATGAGACCAATTAAGGTCCCAGTCAACGGCCGTTTAACAGTGTTCATTATTTAGTTGCGATTAATTATTCGGTAACAGTGATCGAGTTGATCTTGATCGCCTGAGTTGGACGATTCTGTGGACCGGTCTGGGTCTCAGAGATCGCCATGACAACTTTCTGAGAAGCCTCATCCTTTACCTCACCAAAGATGGTGTGCTTACGGTTGAGGTGTGGGGTAGGAACAACAGTAATAAAGAATTGTGAACCATTTGTTCCGGGACCAGCATTTGCCATAGCAAAGAGGAATGGACGATCGAACTGGAGGTCGCCATGGAATTCATCAGCGAAGACATAACCAGGACCACCCATGCCTGTGCCTTCTGGGTCGCCACCTTGGATCATGAAATCTTTGATGACGCGGTGGAAAATTGTTCCGTCGTAGAGCGGCTTAGTGGTCTTATCGTGGGTGACATAGTCCTTCCACTCTTTGGTTCCGGTAGCCAGACCAACGAAGTTTTCTACCGTCTTGGGTGCGTGGTTGGGAAAGAGCTCGATAGTGATATCACCGGCACTGGTGTGCATTACAGCTGTTGTCATTATTTTCCTTTACTTAGCTACGCGGAATAAATTCAGAGGTAAGAGTAGCGCAACCCCCAATGGCAGGGCCCACCAAGCATTTACTTGATGCTTACTCGCAATATTGGCTGCTTCTAGGCTGGCAAGAACAATCGTGGCACCAATCAAATCATCGCCAATAAGGAAGTCATACCAGAAATAGCCAAAGTCCTTGATTAGCTTGAGCAATCCTTTATCTTCAATGATGCTCTCTTGATCGAGATCATCAAGATATTTCGTGTCGCTCTCTGCTTTCAGTGAAGTCACTTTCTTACGCGAGAGAATTCGAATAAGAAGAAGTGTGTAGAGAAATACACCTGGAATGATCAGTGCTAGCGCCGCATCATTTTTCGCCCAGTGAATTCCAGCACCTTCAGATGCCCAGAAGATTCCAAAAGATGTCAGCATGATACCGACGATATATTTCATGGTGTTTTCAGGGACTCGGGATAATGGTTTGCGAAGAGCAAAGCCGGCGATGACAACTACAAGAACTGCTGTGGCTGCGGCCAGTGTTGCAACCCCTACCTGCTTTTGAATGGTTCCAAAAGTGAGGACAATAAAGACAACTTCCAATCCTTCAAGTAGAACGCCTTTAAAGGAAAGTGTGAAGGCATACCAATCTGAGACGCCCAATCGTTTTCCTGCCTTTGCTTGCTTTGCCGCTTGCAACTCTTCCTGAAATATTGCATCTTCATCATGAACAGCTTTATAACCAGAGCTGCGCAATATTGCTTTGCGAACCCATTGAAGTCCAAAGACAAGTAACAACCCGCCAATAAATAACCGAAGTGGGTTTTCTGGAATTTTGGTAATTGATGGACCGAGCGCCGCGATAATCAGACCAAGAAACGCGGTAGCAGTTGTTGTACCTAAGAGCGCCGACTTCCAATCACGAGCAGTTCCAGCTGCTAAGACGATGGTGGTTGCTTCTACCGCTTCAACGGCGCATGCCAAGAAGACGGAGATAAAGAGTGGAAGTGAGTTCATAGATTAAGGGTAGTGAGATGGGGATGAATTACATTGTGGAGACCATACATTCGGTCTCCGTCATTACATTGTGGAGACCAGGGGAATCGAACCCCTAACCCCCGCCTTGCAAAGGCGGTGCTCTACCAATTGAGCTAGGTCCCCGCGTGAAGCGGTTACGGTGAGAACCTTATCGAAAAGTTCTCGCACTGCTAAATCTATGAAGTTGTAATACTGGTGAATCTGGTCGTGCTAGTGGGCCTAGGTGGACTCGAACCACCGACCTCTTCCTTATCAGGGAAGCGCTCTAACCAGGCTGAGCTATAGGCCCTTCTTTGAAGGTGCTGGGGAAGGTTACCCGACTTTGAGCCTGAGCCCAAAATCGCGCTTACTCAACCTCTTCTATGGCCACCTCTACCGTCTCAATCTCATCGGCGCTATTGGTGTCGATGGAGTCAGTGGCTTCATCAGTGATGGGGGCAGTCTCATCAACCTTCACATCCTTGACTTGGGTAATAGATACGACTGAGATTCCTTCATCGAGATTCACAAGTCGAACACCCAAAGTGTCACGACTGGTCTCACGGATTTCTGAGCAAGCGGTGCGAATAACCGTTCCACCCGATGTAATGGCGAGAACTTCATCGCTCTCCTCCACCATCATTGCGCCAACTAAGACGCCACGAGAATCTTCATCAATCTTTGCTGCCTTCACACCAATGCCACCGCGACCTTGCTGGCGATATTCATCGAGTGGTGTGCGCTTGGCATAACCACCATCTGTTGCAGTGAGAACAAACTTAGGGGTTGATATTTCAGTAATGGCAGCCATCGTAAGAAGTTTGTCCCCGTCGCGGAACTTCATTCCAATAACACCAGACGTTGAGCGGCCCATTGAGCGAATTGATTCTTCGGCAGCGCTGAAGCGAAGTGACATTCCCTTTTGTGAAACAAGGAGAATTTCATCTTGCTCACTCACGAGTGCCGCAGAAACAACTTCATCCTCATTTTTGAGGTTAATGGCAATTAATCCACCAGAGCGAGGTGAGTCATATTCAAGAAGTGGTGACTTCTTCACCATTCCAGAACGAGTTGAGATAACGAGGAATGGATGTGAGTTGTAATCTGAAAGTGAGATCACTTGGGCGATCGTCTCATCCGGTTTGAATGCTAAGAGATTTGCGACATGTTGCCCACGGGCGTCACGACCCGCATCAGGGAGTTCATGGACCTTGGCACGATAGACGCGACCTTTATTGGTAAAGAAGAGCAACCAATCATGGGTTGAGGCTACAAAGAAGTGATCAACAAGATCGTCTTGGCGTAACTGCGCGCCTTTAACGCCCTTGCCACCGCGACGTTGTGATCGATAGAGATCAGCTTTAGTGCGCTTTGAATAACCAGATTTTGTAATGGTTACTACAACATTCTGATCGGGAATAAAGTCTTCAACGGAAAGATCGCCGTCGCTGGCAATTATCTGTGTGCGACGCTCATTTCCGTGCTTTGCCGCGAGTTCTTGAAGTTCAACTTTAATGATCTCGCGCTGCTTTACTTCAGATGCCAAGATCTCATTGAGGAGAACGATGTCGGCCATTAATTCATCGTATTCGTCATTAATCTTCTGGCGTTCGAGCGCTGCAATTCGACGCAGTTGCATATCCAAAATTGCATTTGCTTGAATCTCATCGACATCCAAGAGCTTCATTAAACCAAGACGAGCTTCTTCAGATGAAGCGCTGGCGCGAATTAACGCAATGACAGCATCAAGTGCATCAAGTGCCTTGAGATAACCCTTAAGGATATGGGCGCGACGTTCACGTTCTGACAACCGGTACTTTGTGCGGCGAACAATAACTTCAACCTGGTGATCGATGTAGTACTTGATGAATTCATCAATCCGCAATGTGCGAGGAACTCCATCAACAAGTGCCAACATGTTGGCGCCAAATGAATCTTGAAGTTGGGTCTGCTTGTATAGGTTATTGAGAACAACTTTTGGTGTGGCATCGTTGCGAAGCACAATGACTAAGCGCTGACCAAGACGTTCATTACCTTCATCGCGCACATCTGCGATGCCCTTAATGCGACCATCTTTAACAAGTTCAGCAATCTTGAGCGCTAAATTGTCGGGGTTTACTTGGTATGGAAGTTCGGTGACGACTAAACAGGTGCGTTTGTTAATCTCTTCAACTTCAACGACTGCGCGCATAGTGATTGAACCGCGGCCAGTGCGATAAGCATCTTCAATTCCTTGGCGGCCAACAATGAGCGCCTTGGTGGGAAAGTCGGGACCTTTAATAAGAGTGAGCATCTTTGCGAGCGACTCTTCAGGGGTTGCATCAGGATTTTCTAGCGACCAGACAACACCTTCAACAACTTCATTGAGGTTATGTGGTGGGATGTTGGTGGCCATACCGACTGCGATACCGGCTGAGCCGTTAACAAGCAGGTTGGGGAAGCGACTTGGAAGTACTACTGGCTCTTGGGAGCGGCCATCGTAGTTAGCGATGAAATCGACAGTATCTTCATCGATATCACGCATCATCTCCATAGCTAATGGCGCTAGACGAGCCTCGGTATAACGCATCGCAGCGGCTGGATCATTACCGGGTGAACCAAAGTTTCCATTGCCATCAATGAGTGGGTAACGAAGTGACCAGAACTGTGCGAGACGAACTACTGCATCATAAATAGCTGTATCACCGTGTGGGTGGTAATTACCCATGACATCACCGACGATGCGAGAAGATTTGTAGTAACCCTTATCAGGGCGGTAGCCAGCGTCGTACATCGCATACAACACGCGGCGATGAACGGGTTTGAGACCATCGCGAATATCAGGAAGGGCGCGACCAACAATGACAGACATTGCGTAATCCAAATAAGAACGCGCCATCTCAACTTGCAGGTCGACGGTTTCTATGCGATCGGTAATGGCTACACCATTAGCGTCGAGTTCGATTTCGCGGGGCTTTTCTCTATCGGCCATTTAAATATCCAAGAATCTAACGTCTTTGGCATTGCGCTGAATAAAGTTTCGGCGAAGTTCAACATCTTCACCCATAAGAACAGAGAAGAGATCGTCAGCGGCGGCGGCATCATCAAGTGTCACTTGAATCAGAACACGATGCGCTGGATCCATGGTGGTATCCCACAGTTCCTTTGCGGGCATCTCACCCAACCCTTTAAAGCGTTGGATGCCATCATCTTTGGGAAGGCGCTTGCCGGCATCGAGTCCAAGTTGGATCATGCCATCACGCTCTTTATCTGAGAAGGCGTATTCGACAGGATCTTTTCCGCCCCACTTCAATTTATACAAAGGTGGTTGGGCGAGATAGACATAACCGTTTTCTAGTAATGGTCGCATGAAACGGAAGAGCAAAGTAAGTAGCAAGGTGCGGATGTGCTGACCATCAACATCAGCATCGGCCATCAAAATAATCTTGTGATAGCGAAGTTTGGCAATATCGAAATCATCGTGAATGCCGGTACCTAATGCTGTGATGAGTGCTTGGACTTCGTTGTTTTGAAGAACACGATCAATGCGCGCTTTTTCAACGTTGAGAATCTTTCCACGAATCGGAAGCACTGCTTGGTTACGAGAGTCTCGTCCACCCTTAGTGGAGCCACCTGCTGAGTCGCCCTCAACGATATATAACTCGCACTTTTCAGGCTCAGTCCATTGGCAGTCGGCGAGCTTGCCGGGCATGCCACGACCTTCAAGTAAACCTTTGCGGGAGCGAGAGAGATCACGCGCTTTGCGAGCAGCTACTCGAGCGGCGGCGGCGTCAATACTCTTTCGAACAATATCTTTTCCTTCGCCCGGATTTTTCTCAAACCACTCAGTGAGTTGATCGTTCATAGTTTTTTGAGTGAATGATTTTGCTTCAGTGTTACCCAGTTTGGTTTTGGTTTGTCCTTCAAATTGCGGTTCGCCAATTTTGATGGAGACAATCGCAGTAAGACCTTCGCGAATATCATCACCAGTAAGGCGATCTTCTTTCTTGCGAATATAGCCCCACTCTTCACCGAACTTATTCACAACCGATGTAAGTGCGGTACGGAA
>CAIXHZ010000143.1 GCA_903919375.1 uncultured Actinomycetes bacterium
ATACTCCCTAAGGGCGCTGTTCTTATCTTGGTCATGATTCTGATTGGCTCATGGTTTGCTAATTTCTTAGCTAGCCAGATCAGCAATCCGCATTCTCTGCTCCTGGCTTGCTTCGTACTTCTCGGGTTGCCGGGTCTGCTGGTGTCCATACTCAATTCCTTCGGAGAGGAACATGACTCCGCCTGGAATCAATCTGGTACAGGGCTGTTGATCTATCGCCTCGGTGGTGTTGCCATCTATACGGTACTAGTTCTTGTAATCACTTAATTACAGATACCAATATCCTTGCCCTATGACGGAAGGCGCTGAGGTGTTTCGATGAAGAGACTGGCCGCCGTCATGCTGCTTCCAACATTAATTTTCGCTTCATCGATATCCGATGCCCAAGGTGCAGTCACTTCCGGTGCGGTCTTTTCACTAACGGCGTCGCCTTCAAAAGTGAGTGGAACTACGTGGACCAATGATGGAACCGCGGGTGGAAGCGCCACTCTTTACCCACTCACAGGCAGCACACCAGCATATTCAGCGGCTGATTCTTCGGTTGCTTTAAATGCTTCAGCAAATCAATCCCAATATATTGAAGGTATCGGCAGCGACATGACCGGGGTTAATACCATCACAGCAGAGTTTGTCTTAAAGATTCCTAGCACACAGGTAAATACATCCAGTGGAATGGTCATGGGTTGGGCCGGAAGTTACTACTCATTGTGGATGAATTCTGGGGGCATCGGATTCAACACCGGTGCTGGTGATGTTTATGGAACTTCGCTCTCCGGATATTACGACGCCTATCACACGTATACATTTGTGATGTCAAAGACTCAGAATGACACTTCACAAAGATTGTATATCGATGGCACCAGAATCAATTCACTTACATTCCAGGGTGGAGGTTCAGCAACACAAACAAATAAATCTTTTGGATCTTTGAATAAGTTTGAAATTGGTACGTACGGTACTAATGGAAATTTCTGGGGCACTTATAACATCCGTGGATTTCGATTGTATTACCGCGAACTTTTAGCTTCGGAAGTTCTCAATAACTACAACGCCGCTTTCATTCCAACTTCAATCAATTTAGCACTCACCAGTGGGCTAAACACTGCGGTGTATCGCGCGCCATCAACTATTCGTGCAACAGTAGATGTGGATGGGAAAGTGGTGTTCTACCTCAGAGGCAAGAAGATTCCTGGCTGCCAAAGTATTCAAAGTAGCGGGGGAGTTGCCGATTGCAGATGGCCGCCCGCCGTCCGAGGCCTTCAGAGTATTACTGCTGTCGTTACAGCAAATGGTTCATCAAAGAGTTCGGCTCCGCTGTTAGTGACTATTGGAAATAGATCTGGAAAGCGTTAGCGCTTTAATGAGTCCTGATGAATGTCTATAATCCAAGAATGAGGCGGAGCGTAAGAATTGCCCTGTGGGCACTATTTGCCCCGCTCGTTATCTCAATTCCCACAATTTCGCAGGCGGCCCAAGTTGCTGATATTGCTGGCGGAGCATGTATTTCAACAGTTTCAGATTCAACAAACGTTACTGAAACCCGGACGGGAAATGACTGCATTATTGCTTTTAAGAACGTTGCCACTATTGGTTGGACCGTCCCATCAAATATTCTAAATAACACAATCCGTATTCTTGTTATTGGTGGAGGCGGCGGTGGTAATGGACGAACGGACGGAACGGGGTGGGTTGGTGGTGGCGGTGGTGGCGGCGATTACATCGAATCCACATCAGCGATAGTTACGCCCAATCAAAATGATTCTGTAACAGTAGGCAATGGCGGCGCATGGGGAAGCGCATCTACCGATCCCAGTAATGGCGGAAATTCAGTTTTTAGAGATAAGTACATCATTACAAGTATTGGTGGTGGAGGTGGCGGAGGAACTGGCAACGGCCCCTTTGGAAGTTATCCAAATGGTTTTGCTGGCGGCTCTGGCGGCGGCGGAGGAACATATTCTGGCACTGGTGGATTGGCGGTAGGTGTAGGCATTGGTCATGCTGGTGGGGCAGCTAATACAAGTTGCTGTTCTTCGGGCGGCGGTGGCGGCGCGGGAACTGCTGGTGGAACAAATACAGATGCAAACACTGGAGGTAGCGCAGGACAGGGACTTTCGAATTCAATTTCAGGAAGTGCGGTGTATTACGCAGGGGGCGGCGCAGGAACAGGATGTACGACTTCTGGAGCAGCTAATAGCGCGCAAGGCGGAACCGCATCAAACACTGCTGGCGCTGCTAATACAGGTGCTGGAGGAGGTGGTGGTGGTGCAAATACTGCAGCAGGTTGCAATCACTCCACGACCGGAGCGGGCAATGGCGGCGCTGGAATTGTCATTATTAGGTACGCATTGCGCACTTCGTCAGCCAGCACCCTGCCGATAACTTCAAACCTCGTACTTGATCTACAAGGGTCTAATTATTCAGGTAGCGGCAGTTGGTTAGATTCCAGCGGAAATTTTTACGACGCGTCGATATTAGGTGGCGTGACCTATAGCCCCAATGATCAAGCTTTTTCGTTTGATGGTAGCTTTGGTTACATGCTTCTCAATGACGGTCCAAAATTTCAATATTTTAATAACTCGCCCTTCACCTTAAATGTGATGTTTAATCCATCTTCAATCTCAGGTACCCGCTTTCTCTTTGGCCGATTTAATGGTGGAGTTGTTGGTAATTACTACTTAGCTCTCTCCTCAGGTACTCCAATGGCGCAGCGTGAAATTGCACCGTGGAATGTGTACGGAACTACGAGCGTTGTTACATCAAACAAGTATTTTCTCTCTTACGTCTATGACGGAACAAGCCTTAGATTGTACGAAAATGGCGTTTTAGATTCGCAGACCGTATTTTCTGGAGCGGTACCGTCAGGAACTCCAGTAAGCCCACTTATCGGGGCAAGTTATCAAAGTAGCTCGCCATCCAATTTCTTCGCCGGAAAGATCTATGCAGTTAACTTATATTCAACCGCGTTGACCCAAGCACAAATTCAACAGAACTATGCCTATCTCCTCGGCAACGGTTCGCTCGGGCCGACTCTTAGCGTGCCAGCGAACCAGGTTCAATATCGAGTAAATGGAACTATTACCGCAACCCTTGGAAATCCTGGGAAAGTCACCTTTTATGTAAAAGGAAAGAAGATCCCAGGTTGCGTTAGCTTGTCACCCGCATCTAAGTATGAAAATTTCACAGTAGTGTGCAATTACAAGCCATCTCTTCATGGAAATTTACAAATCACAGCTACTTACGTTCCTACAATCACCTATTTTCCGCAAAATCTTTCCACAGTTCAAAATTTCGCCGTTATAGCAAGAACTGGCAATCGATAACCAGTGTTACGTACGCGCTTCGCTCTTTCGGTCATAGTTGGCTTACTTATTGCCTCGAGCATTTCCGCAGCTTCGAGCAGCGCTGCAACATGTGCGCCAACTTCTTCGACAAATGGCGCATACACAGTTCTTAAGTTCACATCCGTTGGAACATGTACGTGGTCGGTTCCAGCAGGTATTACAACAATAAGTTTGCTAATCGTTGCTGGCGGCGGTGGCGGTGGTGGAGATGCAGCCGGCGGTGGCGGTGGTGGTGGTGTGTATGCCAATACGAATTATTCAGTAACTCCACTTCGATCTGAAACTGTGACAGTTGGTACGGGCGGTGCCGGTGGTCAGTGTTCTACCGGAATTGCAAGTTCATGTACTGCACCGCCACTTGCAACAGCTGGTTACATCGCTCCATCTGCTGGAAACGTCTCAATCTTCAGCACAATCAGCGCACCTGGTGGCGGAGCTGGTGGCGTGTACAGCAATAACGCGGGCGGCAATGGCGGCTCAGGTGGCGGCGGTGGCGCTGCAAGCGGAGCGGGCGGCAGTGCAACTGCAACAGGATCAAATTATTTTGGAAGTGCAGGAGGAGCGGCAAACGGCGCCGGTGGTGGTGGCGGTGGTGGTGCTGGTCAATCTGGATTTACTGGTGGCCCAGGTAAAGGCGGAGATGGATATCAGTCATCTATTACTGGAACTAACACTTACTACGCAGGCGGTGGTGGTGGCGGTGCGCAAAATGGCGGCACACGCGCACTTGGTGGACTAGGTGGTGGCGGAGCTGGATCTGCAGGATGTTCGTATAACTACGCGTTAGGAAGTGATGCAAATCAAGCACAGGCTGGTACTGCAAATACTGGCGGCGGCGGAGGAGGTGCACCATATGGATGTAACGGAAGTGCAGGAGCCGGTGGAAGCGGAGTTTTAATTATTTCATACTTAACAGCACTTCCGATTGTTAGTACTTTGGGATTAGCGTCAGGGTTGAGGACTGCAATGTATCGAACAACGAGCACAATTCAAGCTACTTTAACGAGTGACTCTGTAGTGCGATTCACGGCGCAAGGAAAGGTAATTCCTGGATGCGCAGCAGTGCAATCTATTTCCAGTGTAGCAACTTGCATTTTTAAGCCAAGCAGTCATGGTTCTATTCAGATAGTTGCGCGAGTTATTGGCAGCAGCAGCAGCGCTAATCTTACTGTAGGAATTTCAATTCGATTAGGTAATCGATAATTATTGATGTGTATAAACAACCAGCACAGCAGCTATGAAGTGAAAAACAAAAGCTGCTGCAGTTAGTGCGTGAAAGAATTCGTGGAAGCCAAACCAATTAATTGAAAAGTTTGGTTTCTTCATTCCATAAATAATTCCGCCGGCGGTATAACAAAGTCCGCCCGCTAAAATTAATAAGAAGACAGCGACGCCACCTTTCTGCCAGAACTGCGGCAAATAAATAACAGCCGCCCATCCGAGTGCAACGTAGGCAATGACATACAACCACCGAGGTGCGCCAAGCCAAGTAATGCGCAGGACCGAGGTCAGGATTGCTCCGGACCAGACCAGTGCCAGCAAAATGATGGCATTTGTTCGGTTAAGCAGGAATATGGCGAAGGGGGTATAGGTGCCCGCGATGAGCATGGTGATATTGGCGTGATCGATCCGGCGCCAGAGGGACTTGTACTTGGGCTTCCAGCCGACCCGGTGATACAGGGCGCTGCAGGTGAATAAAGTGACTGCTGTGAGCGTGAAAATGCCCAAAGTTACGCGTCCTTTGAGCTTGTCGGCGATGGCAATCAGGGTCAGACCGGCCACCAGCGAGACGGGGGACATGATGAGGTGGATCAGGCCGCGAAGCTTGGGCTTAATAGGGGCAACCTCAGGGATCTGGACCGCGTTCATCCCTCAACCGTAGACCCCCTAGGGCCAAAACCTTCGGCGTGTCGCAAAGGTCACTTCCTTGAGGTGGGGGCAGGGGAGGCGTATAGGACCCGTTTTGCTTTCCTCTGCACGCCTGAGTTACTCTGCTCCTCTGCTCTTTTCGATGAAGCGAGCGATATCCAGGTGCATTTTTTATGCATCAACACTAGTAA
>CAIXHZ010000144.1 GCA_903919375.1 uncultured Actinomycetes bacterium
CTCTATGAGACTGACCAAGGAGTTATTTGGGTCTATGGAATGAACAACTCGAAAGTGCGTAGTTTGGGTAATTGCGGGAGTGTCGGTGGACTAGTAGTTAGCTCAAATGCATACTTCATGTGGGATCCCGTCTGGAATTCAGAAAATAGTTCTTTGGATGTGAGACTTCAGTCAACACATAGGGATCTGAACGGTGAACTAAGCAAGGGGTACTTAGAAGTCAAAGTTCCCTTAGACATGGCTAAATGTTTATGGGATGTCGACATAGCAGGTAATGTGACAGCCAAATTTTCGCTGATCTATCCCGGTCAAAGTTCTCCTGATGTTATAAGTATTTCCTCTAAAGTTTCACAGGGAAATTACGAAATGGTCGCGGCAGGTTTTCATTTCTCCTCACCCACGGTTCAAGTTAAACTATTGAATAATCCTTCGGGAGAACTGCCAGTAGCTGCGCATTCCCCTACCCCTTCATTAATTCCAGTCATCGCGAAAGCGCCGATTCGAAAGAGTTCAATAAGATGCGTAAAGGGAAAGACAGTTAGGACCATAACTGGATTCACCCCATATTGCCCTGTGGGATTCAGCCTTCGAAAGTAGCGGCTCGATCAAACAGGTAGCTCGATCCAGACTTGGTCACGACTTCCACTTACCTTTTACAGGCGCCCTCGGCGTGTCTGGCCCTCAATATCGCCTTTCGAACAGATGTTCGGTAACCTACTCGTATCGCGCTCAAACGGGCTCGATATACCCAACCTGAGCGGTTCCACAGTTCCGCGAGAGCCCGCCTCCCGCCGTCAGTGGTCTTCCGTACCTTCAGGACCGTAGATGACGCACTCTCGAGTGCAGGATGAGAAAGAGGTAAAGCAATGGCTGCTGAGAAATCAGATAAGCAAATTAACGACCGCACCAAAGCCTTAGATACCGCCCTAGCCCAGATCGAGCGTCAATTCGGTAAGGGATCAGTCATGAAGATGGGAGATCGCGGACCAATCGTCCAGGAGATTATTCCGACCGGTTCAATCGCACTCGACATCGCACTCGGAATTGGTGGCCTCCCACGTGGCCGCATCGTAGAAATTTATGGACCTGAATCATCCGGTAAGACCACTGTTGCGCTCCATGCAATCGCTAACGCCCAGCGCAATGGCGGCATCGCAGCATTTATCGATGCAGAGCACGCACTCGATCCCGAGTATGCCCGCAAGCTCGGTGTTGACATCGATGCACTTCTCGTTTCACAGCCAGATACCGGCGAGCAAGCACTGGAGATCATGGATATGTTGGTTCGCTCTGGCGCCATCGACATCATTGTCGTTGACTCGGTTGCAGCCCTTACCCCTCGCGCTGAAATCGAAGGCGAGATGGGCGACTCACATATGGGTCTCCAAGCACGTCTGATGTCGCAAGCACTTCGTAAGATCACTGGTGCACTTCACCAATCAAATACCACTGCGATCTTCATCAATCAGCTCCGCGAAAAGATTGGTGTCTTCTTCGGAACACCAGAGACAACTACCGGTGGAAAGGCGCTTAAGTTCTACGCCTCTGTTCGCCTCGATATCCGCCGCATCGAAACTCTCAAAGAGGGACAAGATGCCGTCGGTAACCGTACTCGCGTCAAGGTCGTCAAGAACAAGATGGCGCCACCATTTAAGCAAGCAGAGTTCGACATTCTTTACGGTGTCGGAATCTCACGTGAAGGTTCACTCATCGATCTCGGAGTTGAACTCGGTATCGTGAAGAAAGCCGGAGCTTGGTATACCTATGAGACCGACCAACTCGGTCAAGGCAAAGAGAATGCTCGTTCATTCTTGATCGACAATCCTGATCTTGCCAACGATATAGAGTCAAAGATTCGTGCGCACTTCGTCCCCGTCACCGTCGATCCCGAGCTAGTAGCTGCGATCGATGAAGCTGCTGCAGAAGTTGATTTCTAAATCTACAAAGAAAGCTGAGCGTGAAGGTAGGGATCTCGCCCTTGCAGGTGATGATCCCTACTCCTTCGCCCAAACAGTTGCGCTTCATGCGTTAGCTCCGCGGGCAAGGAGTCGGGCCGAACTTCACGCACTTCTTCTTAAGCGCGGTGTCGAAGATGAGATGGCCGCAACCGTTCTCGATAATCTCGAACTCCAAGGTCTGCTCAATGATTTGGAATTTGCCCAGATCTGGTCTGATTCTCGTCAGCGCCAGAAGAAGCTCTCCAAACGCGTGATCGCCCAAGAACTCCGCCACAAAGGCGTCGCGCAAGACATTATTGATGAGACCGTTGATGGCATAGATGACGATGCGGAGTATCAGATGGCCTTTGATCTAGCCGAGAAGAAGTATCGCTCGGTCTCCCATCTCGACCCCGATGTCGCCTATCGCCGAATCGATTCACTCCTTGCCCGTAAAGGTTTTGGGCATGGCATGGTTTCAAGGATCATGCGCCAGCTCATTGATGGAGTTCCTGACTAGTCATCCTAAGGCTTCGCTTCCTGCGCTCATCAATATCCGCTTACACTTTTTCTTATGCGCCTTAAGAAATTCATACTCGTTCTATGCTCGCTCGCCTTACTGATTATTTCAACACCAGCACAGGCGGGAAATGACACGAGCTGGATTCCGCGCGATCCAAGTTATACCGATGCCACAGCACATGGCTTTGCATTCACCGACAAGCTCGCGCTTCCCTTTCAACTCTCATTACTTGAAGCAAATTCTCAGGTATGTTCCTCAACATCTGATCCCAATTGCGCATCAAGTAGTTTCTTTAAATTTAATTCTATTCTCAAAGCCTGTGATGCAGCCGATGAGGTAAATTGCATCACCTCACTCAGCGCTCTGGATGAGAATGGAATTGCAACACCAGCTACCTTTAAGAGATATACCGTAACCAATCACATCAATGCCTTCCCAGCCGATAAGGCGATGAACATTCCAGCGGGATCAATGCCCAGCATTTGGTCGATACCCAGCGCGCCACATGCCTCGGGAGATCTATACGCGGTCTATGCAGGGATTACTGGAAGTGTAAATCCACAAGGAGCCGCAGTTGGCGATAGCAATTACATGCAGATTGCCCTCATTCCGGTCGTTCTCAAAGATTTTGGCAAGGGTAGGCAAAGTCAGGCAGCTGGCTGGAATCAATCGATTGCGGGTATTTATTACGACTACTGTGCAAATTCGCAGCAGACTGATGGCACTAAGTTCACCGATTGTGCCCACGTGAATGGTGATTCCTGTATTTTTCCCACAAATGATCAGGGCATGTGTTATGCCGAAGAACCTTTCGGTTCAGTCCAGAAATTTAATATCCAACTCAAGTTAGCGAAGGAGCCTTCCGGGTGGATGCATGGCCGAATGGTCGATCCATCAATTTCGATCACGCCACTCACCGCGGGAGGGGTCAACCTCTCTGTCACCGCAGCAGCAACGACAGTCCCAATGGTCTATCAGAATTCAAGTTGGGCTGACTTGAGCCCGGAGATGCAAAATCAATGGGTGAGCTGCAACTCTGATCCACAAAGTTGTGGCGAATTTTGGTTTGCACGTGCTCCAGGTGCAACATCAGCCTACATTGAGCAATCAAAAACCTTGACCGGAAATGCATCGATCAACATGATCCGCTACGTCAATGGCTTTGGCGCAATGCCGCTAAAGATCATGTCCGCAATCTCACCACTCATTGGGAATAAATCGCAATCACAAAGTACGACCTGGTCGATGCGTACCTTGAGTGCTAAAGAAATGGGTGGGGCGAATAAGTGCTTCACAAGCACTCCAGGGCTCAAAGGAATTGTGACTACCAATGCTCCTGCTTATTCAGCAGGTCCTCCTGCATTTACCGATGGATCGCTGAACTACCAAGTAGCAGCGCCACATTTCAACCCCGATGGCTCCACTCCATTCAAAGGTAACTACAACCTAGTGATGCGATCCGATGTTGCACGCTGCATCTATGGCTTCTCAAAAGCTCCCATTTCAGCAACGATCTCGATCGTCTCCTCAGATGGAAATAGCGATGTTGCCACAACGGTCGCAGGTGAGCACAACGGGTGGCTCTCGCTTAGTGCCAATAACTTCCAATTTTCCTCGCCCGTCATTAAGGTGAAACTCACACAAGATGCCCCCGCTCCAATTGTGACGGTGAAGAATTCCACCATTACCTGCGTAAAGGGCAAATTAAGTAAAAAAATCACTGCAATCAGGCCGCTCTGTCCCGCCGGCTTCATTAAGAGGTAGCCCACTAGTATTTCCCTATGACCCAGTCGCCACTCATCATCATTGGTGGCGCAACTGCAACTGGCAAGAGCGGTCTTGCAGTTTCCTTGGCTCAGAAAATTGGCGCCGAGATCATTAACGCCGATTCGATGCAGTTATACAGGGGCATGGATATCGGAACCGCAAAACTCACTCTCGAAGAACGCTGGGGGGTTCGGCATCATTTGCTCGATCTCGTTGACGTTAATCACGATGTGAATGTCTCCTGGTTTCAAGAAGTGGCGCGGGCAAAGATTGATGAACTTCGAGGTTCTAGAACTCCCGTCATCGTTGTGGGTGGAACAGGGCTTTACATCAAAGCGATCCTGGATGAGATGAATTTTCCTGATACCGATCCTGTGGTTCGCGCACAACTCGAACTCCAAGCAGTTGAAATGGGGGGAGATGTGCTACATGCCCGCTTGGCTGAATTGGACCCAGTTGCGGCGATCGCAATCCCCAAGGAAAACGTCCGCAGAGTTATCCGCGCCCTAGAAGTCATTGAAATTACTGGCTCTCCTTACACAGCCAATCTTCCTCGTGAGGGATCGCATCGCTATCCCAAAGCAATCCAGATCGGGCTCGAACTCGATCGCGAACTACTAGATCCTCGAATCGATGCGCGCGTCGAGAAGATGTGGGATCTGGGTTTAGTAGAAGAAGTGCGTGACTTAATTGGTAACGGTCTGCTTGATGGCAAGACTGCGCGTCGTGCGATTGGATATGCCCAAGTTATCTCCATGGCTGAAGGACTTATTACCGATGTGGAAGCTAAAGAAGAGACCAAACTCGCCACTCGACAATATGCCCGACGCCAAGAGACCTGGTTTAAACGCGATGAGAGAATTCATTGGATCGCTCCAGCAAGCCCAGAAGTTCTGCTCGAACGCGCTCTAACTCACCTTTAATCGCAATCTCTCGTATTATCGCCACATGATCGCGAGTTACGGCCACGGAACAGAGAACGACTTTGCTCTGATCTATGACCCCGAAAATCAGATGGTGATTTCCGCAGATCAAGTCGCTCGCATCTGCGATCGCACAGCAGGAATACCTAGCCTCAAAGGCCATGGCTGCGACGGCCTCATTCGAATCACCAAGATCGATGGCAAATGGTTTATGGATTACCGCAATAACGATGGATCGATTGCCGAAATGTGTGGCAATGGGATTCGGGTGATGGCTCGATATATCGTCGACAAAGGCCATCAACCCTCTGGAATTTTTGCCATCAATACTCGTGCGGGGATGAAATTTTTAGCAGTTCCTGATGAGGGAGATATTTCCGTCAACCTTGGCGGCGTGCAAGAGATTTATGGTGAGATCACAGCTTCAGTAAATGGCGAAACCTGGAGTGGGTACAACATCAATGTAGGTAACCCTCATGCTGTTGTATTTGTCGACGATATTGCCGAAGCAGGAGATCTGCTCGCAGCGCCCATCGTCGAACCGACCAATGAATATCCTGATGGCGTTAACGTTGAGTTCGTTCAATTTCTCGACAATGGCGAAATCGCCATGCGCGTCTTTGAGCGCGGAGTGGGGGAGACTCGCTCTTGCGGAACTGGCACGTGCGCAGTCGCTCTTGCCGCCACCTTGAAAAAAGGCGGGCGACTTCCAGCGCGATGGGTCATTAACCCACCCGGAGGACGCTTAGTTGTTGATATCGATCCGCATAGCAACGCCACCTTGATCGGCCCAGCAGTTATTCTGGGCGATTACGAGATTGATCAGTATCTCTGATGATTACTAAAGGGGAATAGTTGAGCACATCTGACCGCGAAGGTCTTGAGATTGATATCGATACTCTCTTAGCTGAATCTGCAAAAGCTGCGGCCGAATACGACGCCTCCGAAGCGGGTTATCTCGATGTCGAAAATAGCCAACATGATTTACAAGATCGCCAAGCACTTCGCCGCGTTGCCGGTCTATCCACAGAACTCCAGGATGTCTCTGAAGCTGAATATCGCCAACTTCGCTTGGAGAAAGTGGTCTTAGTCGGTGTTTGGACGCAAGGCACAGCGCAAGATGCCGAAAACTCCATGAAAGAACTTGCCGCACTTGCCGAAACTGCTGGCTCACAAGTTCTTGACGCGCTGATTCAACGGCGCGATAAAGCCGATACTTCGACCTTTATTGGATCCGGAAAAGTTGTCGAACTTCGCCAAGCAGTGGTGGCGACTGGTGCCGATACTGTGGTCTGTGATGGTGAATTAAGTCCTGCACAATTGCGCACATTGGAAGATAAAGTAAAAGTAAAAGTAATTGATCGCACCGCATTGATTTTGGATATTTTCGCTCAGCATGCCAAGAGTCGTGAAGGTAAAGCCCAAGTTGAGTTAGCGCAGATGACTTATCTCTTGCCGCGACTTCGTGGCTGGGGTGATTCGCTCTCACGTCAGGCGGGTGGAATTGGTGGCCGCGGTCCGGGTGAAACGAAGATTGAAACCGATCGCCGTCGTATCAATGACAAAATGGCAAAGTTGCGCCGCGAAATCAAAGAGATGAAAACTTCGCGTGATACCAAGCGGCAGGAACGTCGTCGCAACAACATTCCATCTGTAGCCATTGCGGGCTATACCAATGCGGGAAAGTCATCACTCATGAATCGCTTGACCGATGCTGGCGTCTTGGTTGAGAACGCCCTTTTCGCAACGCTCGATCCCACTGTTCGCAAATCAAGTACATCTGAAGGTCGCGTATTTACTTTATCCGATACGGTGGGCTTT
This sequence comes from uncultured Actinomycetes bacterium, assembly GCA_903919375.1. GTDB lineage: Bacteria > Actinomycetota > Actinomycetes > Nanopelagicales > Nanopelagicaceae > AAA044-D11. The sequence continues at coordinate 6,972 of CAIXHZ010000144.1, forward strand.
GTTCGTCACTTGCCACATCAATTGGTGGAGGCATTTAAATCAACGCTCGAGGAAGTATCTGAATCAGATCTCATCGTCCATGTGGTTGATGGCTCACACCCCGATCCATTCGAACAGATTCGCGCCGTCCGTGAAGTTATCTCTGAAATTGGCGGGGGAGATATCCCAGAGATTATTGCCATCAATAAGGCAGATATAGCTGCTCCTGAAATTCTCATGCAGCTACTACGCGAAGAGAAGAACTCCTTTGCCTTCTCGGCTCGTACTGGCTTTGGCATCGATACGCTGGTTAAAGCGATCGAAAGTTCGCTGCCGCGGCCACGCGTGGAGATCAATGTGACGATTCCCTTCAATCGCGGCGATATCGTCTCGGCTATTCACCAACGCGGGGAGATTCTCTCTGAGGATTACTCTGGCGAGGGAACATTGATTCATGCCATGGTCGATGGATCGATCGCTGAGCAGATCGCTCGACTCGGCTAAGATCGCACCATGCCTGAGACCATCTCGCTTGCCGAACTCACTGACGATTTGGAAATTGCTCACGTCATTGATCGTATAGTCGAATCACTTCGCAGTGGCGATGTCATTGTTCTTCCGATGGAACATGCTTATGTCTTTGCGTGTGATGCCTTTGCTCATGAGGCAGTTGCAAAAATTCACACACTTCGTGGTGATCCCTACGGCACAGCGGCTCAAGTATTAATTGGTTCGATCCAAACCCTCGACGGAATTTCCCAGAACACAGCTGAAGAACTCCACGCCCTTGCGAAAAATTTCTGGCCGGGGCTTCTGACACTTCAAGTCAGCCCGCATATGGGGCTCAATTGGGACCTCGGTGATCATGGCGAACTCACAGAATTTGCCGTCCGCATTCCCAACCAAGATTTCGTCGTTCAACTCCTGAAAAAGAGCGGTCCGTTGGCTATGGCTAGCGCCTCCCTCGCTGGTCGGCCAGCTATATCGGCGATCGATCAGATCATCGTTTTGCACTCTGATATCTCGTTCTTTGTAGATAACGGCGCCTTGCCGCAAGGCCTGGCTTCTACCGTGGTGCGCTACAAAGTCCATGGCCATGAAGCTGGCGTAGAGGTTATTCGAGTGGGAGCAATATCTCTTGGAGAAATGGCCGCGTTCGTCCCAGAAATCGCTTCAACCGCCACCGACTGACCAATAGGCTTTGGCCATGAGTAACTCAGAATTCTTTGGCCCAGATTTCGACGCCCTTAAGGCGCAAGACCCAGATATCGCAGCGGTACTGCTCAGCGAACTCGATCGCCAGCGCAAAAACTTGCAGCTCATCGCCAGCGAGAACTTCACTTCGCCAGCAGTCCTTGCCACCCTTGGCTCTACGCTCTCCAATAAGTATGCCGAGGGCTATCCCGGCAAGCGCTATTACGGTGGCTGCGAAGAAGTCGATAAAGTTGAAGAGATTGGCATCGAGCGCGCAAAGGCGCTCTTCGGGGCCGAGCATGCCAACTTGCAACCTCACTCCGGTGCAAGTGCCAACGTTGCGGTCTACCAAGCATTCACCCAACCAGGTGACACCGTACTTGCCATGTCATTGCCGCACGGCGGCCACCTCACTCATGGTTCGAAAGTGAATTTCTCAGGCAAGTGGTTCAACATCGTCTCTTATGGCGTACGTCAAGATAATGAATTAATCGATTACGACGAACTTCGCGAATTGGCAATCGCCAATAAGCCTAAAATGATTTGCACTGGTGCAACTGCCTATCCCAGCTTGATCGACTTTGAAACCGTTCGATCTATCTGCGATGAAGTTGGGGCAATCATGTGGGTAGATGCGGCGCACTTCATTGGCCTCGTTGCCGGCAAGGCAATCCCATCACCGGTTCCGTATGCAGATGTCGTTTCATTTACTACTCATAAAGTTCTGCGTGGGCCTCGCGGCGGAATGATCTTGTCGAAGGCAGAGCACGCTGCTGCGATCGACAAAGCCGTCTTCCCAGGAATGCAAGGCGGACCCATCATGAGCGCGGTCGCGGGTAAAGCGGTTGCACTCAAAGAAGCTGCCTCACCTGCTTATCAGCAATATGCCAAGAACGTAATTACTAACGCTCAAGCGCTCTCCGATTCATTAGTAGCTGAAGGTATGCGAAGCGTTTCTGGCGGAACTCAGACCCACCTGGCCCTCATCGATATTCGCTCAACCGGAATTACTGGCAAAGTTGCCGACGAGCGATGCGGCGCATCTGGCATTACTTTGAATAAGAACTCCATTCCTTACGATCCAGAGAAGCCTGGAATTACATCGGGCGTTCGTGTCGGAACTGCTGCAACCACCACACAAGGCATGGGCGTTCCAGAGATGAAGGAGATTGGCTCGCTGATCGCACGCGCAATTCGCGATGGCGGAGAAGAGAGCAAGGCCGCCGCTATTGCCAGCGATGTCCATGCCCTCACAGCCAAATTCCCGGTCTACCCACAGAAATAATTGACGAGTTCGATTCGCAATTAATTCCTCATGCGTGAATATCTCTTAGCGATCACTCTGGCGGCAACGCTCTGCTTTCTGATCACTCCCATTGTTCGTGGGATTGCCATGAAAGCAGGTGCATATGTCAGTGTTCGCGCGCGCGATGTGCACACTGTCATCACCCCTCGTTGGGGTGGAATATCGATGTGGGTCTCACTCTCACTGACGCTGCTCACCGTGAGCCACTTACCGCTGATGAGCAAATCATTTGGCCGCGAACTCACCGGAATATTCTTGGCTGGCACCTTCATTATGGTGCTCGGCGCACTTGATGATCTCTACGATCTAGATTCGATCACTAAATTTGCAGGCCAAGCACTTGCCGCCGGAATTCTTCTACTTCATGGCGTTCAAATTCTTTGGCTTCCTATTAATGGAATTTTGACGTTGCCGACAAATATTGGACAGCTCATCACTGTTCTCTTTGTCTTAGTCGTGATCAATGCCGTGAACTTTGTGGATGGTCTCGATGGCCTAGCAACTGGCATTGTGGCGATTTCCGCCGCTGCATTCTTTGCTTTCTCCTACCTTCTAGCGGTCATCAATGGCTTTAATCGCGCTGGCGCCCCATCGCTGATCACAGCGATTGTGATTGGAATATGCATTGGTTTCTTGCCGCACAATTACCACCCAGCCCGAATCTTTATGGGCGACTCTGGCGCCATGCTGCTCGGCCTACTTCTTTCGGCAGCGGCAATTACATTGACTGGTGAGATCGATGCAAACTCCATCACTCAGCAGGGGAGTAGCTCAACTCTTCTCCCGCTACTTCTACCCTTTGCAGTGCTTGCCATTCCGCTTCTTGATTTAGGTATGGCCATTGTGCGCAGACTTCGGGCCGGTCGTTCACCGTTTGCAGCTGATCGCGAACATTTACATCATCGATTGATCGCACTCGGAAATTCGCATCGCCGAACATCGCTGATCGTTTATTCGTGGACTGCGCTCTTTGCGGTACCAATTGTGGTTGCAGCATTCGAACCATTATGGATAGCAGTACTGAGCGCTCTAGCCATTGCAATAGTTTCCTATCTCTTGATAAGAGATTCACTGAAGAGCTCTTCCACAGCGCGACAACTCACCACAACGGGAGCCTAAAAATCATGTCACGATTTGCCACTCAACCTAACCCTGATCAGCATGGCGCAGATTTATGGCGCGGTGCCATCAAGCCAGCTGCACTTGTTGCGGTGATTGGATTGATTGCTGGAACGCTTATTAAATCTCGTTCCGGATTCTGGGGCGCAGCCCTGGGCGCCCTGACCGTCCTCATCTTCCTCTCAATCCACCTCGTGATTTCGCGCCTCACCGTAAATCTCGACCCCATGGCCACCATGGCCATTGCCATGTTCTCGTACTTCACCAAAGTCTTGGTGATGGGCGGATTTCTCATTCTGGTCTCGCAGACCACCTCGCAGACCACCGTCAATCGAGCCACCTTTGCTGCCTGCGCGCTGGCCATTACCGTGGCCTGGCTCGGTGGGGAGATCCGGGCATTTATGAGGCTCAAATTCCAGTTACCATTGCCCCCTAAGCAGTAGCCGCCGCACACCAGCGGCAACATCTATCTAGCTCCGAGGAGACCAGCCATGGCAACAAGTAATGAAGAGGGCGCGCTGTGGTC
>CAIXHZ010000145.1 GCA_903919375.1 uncultured Actinomycetes bacterium
CCGTCTTGTTATTCACCTTCCCCGGTCGATTTCACGAAAAAGGAGAGTGTGTGCGCTCGTTGTTTACCGCTAGCGGAGCTGGCTTTGTGCCACCTAGCACTCACGACTTCACCCTTCCTCCAGCAATTGGCAATAGCCCATATACAACAAAGCCGATCTTCTTAGTCGCGCTCTCGGTTGTCTTAATCTCAGTCTTCTTCATTGCCGCATCTCGCAAAGCGCTTGTGGTTCCTTCCAAGCTGCAATTCGCGGGCGAATCTGTCTATAGCTTTGTACGTAACAGCATCGGTCAAGAAATTATCGGCCACGAATTCATGCGCTTCGTACCGTTCCTCTTCACACTTTTTACTTTTGTTATCGTCAATAACGTCTTTGGAATTGTTCCTTTCCTTCAATTCCCCGCGATGTCTCATGTCTCATTCCCTTATGTCTTGGCAATCTTCTCGTTCATCGTCTTCCACTGGGTAGGAATCAAAAAGCAGGGTCTCGGCAAGTACCTCAAGGGCATTGCCTTTATGCCAGGTGTTCCCAAGGCCGTTTATATTCTTCTGACACCCATTGAGATCGCGACCTTCTTCGTCGTTCGCCCACTCACATTGTCATTGCGTCTCTTCGCCAATATGTTTGCCGGCCACTTGCTCCTCTTGGTCTTCATCACTGGTGGCGATTACATGCTCCATGATTCACACCTCTTCCTCAAGATTCTTTCACCGTTCTCATTTGCATTCGGTATTGGAATGTCCTTCTTCGAGTTCATGGTGCAATGCCTTCAGGCCTACATCATCACTCTCTTGACGGCGCTCTTTATCGCTGGCGCGCTCGCCGACGAGCACTAATAGATTTTTCTGGACTCTTTGACGGAGCCCAGAAAAGCAGTAACGCACCACCTGACCTATCTAGAAATGCTAGATAGAGCTAAAGAAAGGCAACAAAGATGCACGGCACACTCAACCTGGTCGGTTATGGCCTATCTGCAATCGGACCTGCAATCGCAACCGGCATGATCTTCGCGGCTTACATCAGCGGCGTTGCACGTCAGCCTGAGGCACGTAGCGTTCTCCAGCCAATCGCATTCCTCGGTTTCGCCTTGGCAGAAGCGTTGGCGCTCTTCGGTCTCGTTCTCGCATTCGTACTTAAGTAAACCTTCACTTCTCAGAATAGAAACTAGGGCCCATTAACATGTTGGAACTTCACACGCTCGTCTCGGCAGCAGCCGATGAAGCGGCGAATCCACTTATTCCTAAGACCGCTGAGCTCATCGTTGGCGTTATCGCCTTCACTCTGCTCTTCTTGGTCCTTCGTTCCAAAGTTGTACCAATGTTTGAAAAGGCATTTGCAGCTCGTACCGAAGCGATCCAAGGCGGCATGGAAAAGGCAGAGCAAGCTCAGCGCGATGCGGAGAAAGCTCTTCAGGAATACACCGCACAACTTGCTGATGCTCGTGGTGAAGCACAGAAGATTCGTGAAGATGCGCGCGTCGAAGGCGTCGCCATCATTAGCGATTTCCGCGCTAAGGCTCAAGAAGAGGCAGACCGTATTTCTGCACAGGCACGTGCTTCCATCGAAGCTGAACGCCAGCAGGCGATCACCTCTCTTCGCACTGAGGTAGGAGCTTTGGCAACAGAGCTCGCCTCCAAGATTGTCGGAGAAGCGTTAGATGACCAGGTTCGACAATCTCGCATTGTCGACCGCTTCTTAGGTGATTTGGAGAAGAGCAACTAATGATTCTTCTCGGTGGTAGTAGTCGCCAATCTTTGGTGGCACTTCGCGGTACTTTAGATAAGACCATCTCTGGTCTCTCATCTGAAGATTGCGCTGCCCTTGCGAAGGATCTCTTCACTGCTCTCACAGCAATTGATTCATCTATCGCCCTGCGCCGGGCCCTGACCGATCCATCACGCGATGCAGCATCGAAGTCTGAACTTCTCGCTAATCTCTTTGGTGGCAAGGTTGGAGCTAAGGCGCAGGCGCTATTGGCAGCTACAGTCGCACTCCGTTGGTCTTCATCCATCGAAATGGTGGATGCCCTCGAGCAGATTGCAGTGGAGTCACTTGCAGCTGCTGCCAATATTGCCGGCGCACTTGATCGCCTCCATGACGAAACCTTTGAATTTTCACGTCTCTTGGTAGAAAATCCAGATCTACGTCAGGCGCTCAACACCAGCGCAGATACAGCTGAGCGCAAGGATGCACTTCTCGCCGATATCTTCGGTAAGAGCTTTGCACCACTTACTCTCGCACTTCTCGCACACGCCTTCCGCGGTGCACGTGGTCGCCATATTGAGCGCACCATCGTTGCTTACTCCCATGCGGTAACCGCTCGCCTTAATCGAGTTAATGCCCACGTCCGTACTGCTATCGCTTTGAGCGATGCTCAGAAGAGCAAGCTAGCTGCTTCGCTCTCTCAGCACATTGGCCAGCAAGTACACCTCAATGTTGAAATTGATCCATCAATCTTGGGTGGGCTTACCATCCGATTTGCCGATGAGATCATCGACGGTTCAATTCTTAATCGTTTATCAGAAGCGAGCAGAGCGCTCGCAGTTTAAGTTTCGCAAGGGCAATCACTGCCCCTGTGATTTAGTTAGAAGGAGAGAAAGATGGCGGAACTCACGATCCGACCCGAAGAGATTCGCGATGCGCTTAATAAGCACGTTGCTTCTTACAATCCGGGTGCTGCGGCTCGCGACGAGATCGGCACAGTAACCGAGGCTGGCGATGGCATCGCCCGTGTTGAAGGTCTTCCTTCGACAATGACCAACGAACTCTTGAAGTTCGAAAATGGCACCCTTGGACTGGCCCTCAACCTCGACGTACGCGAAATCGGCGTAGTTATCTTGGGTGAGTTCACAGGTATTGAAGAAGGCACAACCGTTCGACGCACTGGTGAAATTCTCTCCGTACCAGTCGGCGATGGCTTCCTTGGTCGCGTTGTAGATCCACTGGGTCGTCCGATCGATGGCAAGGGCGAGATTGTTGCTGAAGCATCACGTGCCCTCGAAGTTCAGGCACCTTCAGTAGTTCAGCGTCAGCCCGTTAAGGAGCCGATGCAGACAGGTATTAAAGCGATTGATGCAATGACCGCTATTGGTCGCGGACAGCGTCAGTTGATCATTGGTGACCGCCAGACCGGTAAGACTGCAATTGCAATCGATACCATCATCAACCAGAAAGAAAACTGGAAGAGTGGCGATAAGAAGAAGCAAGTAAAGTGTATTTACGTTGCTATCGGCCAGAAGGGTTCCACCATCGCATCTGTTAAGGGTGCTTTGGAAGAAGCTGGCGCAATGGAGTACACAACAATCGTTGCTTCACCTGCATCAGATCCAGCAGGCTTCAA
>CAIXHZ010000146.1 GCA_903919375.1 uncultured Actinomycetes bacterium
AGCTCGCGCCCAGTCGGACGAGATTGGATGAAGGTGAGGTTGACTTCGCGCTTGGCAAACTCAGTCAAGATTTCCAGTAACGCACCTGCATGATCGATACCGATAAATGCCGCAAGGCTGGTGCGATCATTTCCGGTCGGTGCAGGAATGGCCCCTGGCTTTTCCACGACAACAAAACGAGTAACAGCGCCCTCGTTATCGCCGATATTGCGCGCGATGATCTCGCGGCCGTAATTGGTGGCAGCAACTTCGGCGCCGATCGCGGCATCAAAATTTCCGGAATCAAGTCCCTGGGCTGCGGCTGCAGTAGAAGGGGTCTCGACAAATTCAGCGCCAGGATATTCGCGCGCAATAAAGGCGCGGCACTGTGATTCGGCATGAGGATGGGTTGCGATGCGCTTAATCTCAGACGGATTAGTGCCAGGTAGCGTCATTAAAACAAAGGAGACCGGAAGTGTTGTCTCGGCGCAGACCACGAGTGGGTCACCGACAGCGAGTTCATCCAAGGTGCGAGCAACGACGCCTTCGACTGAATTTTCGATCGGCACCAGCGCTTTCTCAGCAGCACCTGTTCGCACCGCATTGAGCGCAGCAGTCACGTTGGCGTACGGCACCAATGTGTCCGATGGGCTTGTGATTTGGCGAAGTGCCTGCTCGGTAAATGTCCCCGTAGGGCCGAGATAGGCGTAGGTGCTCATGGTCTAAGAGTATCCGAGCGCCTTGCGTGCCTGAAATGGAATATCGCTCATGACCACATCTACGCCTGCTTTTTCGCATAAAGCGATATCAGCTTCATCATTCACGGTCCATACAAATACCCGGCGCCCCATTTCATGAGCCTGCTTTGCTATCTCGGGGTGCTTCTTCACTAAGTGCAATCCTGGGCCAATATCGATTCGCCGATCGGTAAGGCGATACAAGAGCCGCGCAAGAACTCGATCATAAAAGAATTGATAGCGATGGGCGATCAAATGCACAGATTGGAGACCAAGACGATGGGCTCGACGAACTGCGGCTGATGAAAATGAGAAGAGCACGACATCGATTCCGGCGGCCGTAATCGCATCGCGATACATCTCGACCAAAGCCGCTACTTTATATTCGATCATTCCGCGAGTAACTACTGGGTGTTTTGTTTCGATCGCCAGATTTTTCTTGTGCGCAATCGCAAGTTCTAATAAATCAGATAATAAAAATGGAGAAGCGAATTCGAGATCGGCGAGATCGCTCCAGGCAATCGATTTCTTCATACCCGCCATGCGCGCTGTATCGGCATCGTGCCAGCAAATTATTTGGCCATCTTTTGTCAGCCGGACATCGCATTCAAAGCCATCGGCGCCCTGCCCCACTGCGCCTTCGTAAGCCGCGCGCGAGCCTTCGGGAAAGTCGCGCGATGCACCGCGATGAGCGTAGATCTGCATGGCTGGCTCCTTTTTCACCCGCAAGAGTTGCAGGTAGGCTCTGCTTATTATGGCACTGCACTTCGAAAGCTACGCGCTCTCCGACCGGGGATTAGTTCGCGATGGCAATGAAGATGCCGCAATTACTTCACCCACGCTCGTCGCTGTCGCCGATGGCATGGGTGGTCACGCGGCCGGTGAAGTTGCCTCTCATATTGCGATCACCACACTCGATGGCCTGCGCCCGATTCTTTCCAATCCCGAGATCGATGCTGATTCGCGCGAAGATCTTCTTCTCCATGCCGCAGTTGAAATCGACAATCAGATTCTCACCAGTACGCAAGAACATCCCGAGAACTCCGGCATGGGCACCACGCTCACCGCACTTCACATCATGGGCGAGCTCGTCGAACTTCTCCATGTGGGAGATTCACGCGCCTATAAATATGCCAAAGGTAAAGTCACGCAGATTTCTTACGACCACACCGTGATGCAGGAGTTGTTAGATCAAGGTCGCCTCACGCTCGATGAAGTCAGCGCCCACCCGCAGCGCGCGCTACTCACTCAAGCACTCATGGGTAAATCTGAAATTGATCCCGTACTCATGGCCTACCCCGCAAAGGCGGGCGACACCTTTCTATTATGCAGCGATGGCCTCACTGGTGTCTTGAGCGATAGCGAGATTGCATCGATCATCAAGAAAAATGAGCCGGCCGATATTCCAGCATCCCTTGTTACTGCCACGAAGGCAAAGGGCGCACCCGATAACGTCACCGTGATTTACGCGATCGTCAGCGATGACCAAACCACTGAGCCCATCACCACACTATTAGGCGCTGCCCATGAATAAGACATTCGGCGGCCGCTATCAAGTTGGCGCGATGATTGGCACTGGCGGAATGGCCGATGTCTATATCGGCGATGATCTTCGCCTGAATCGAAAAGTTGCCATCAAAGTTCTGCGTAGTGATTTAGCGCGCGATCCATCATTTATTGCGCGCTTTAAAAAAGAGGCACTGGCTGCTGCCGGACTCAATCACCCCGGCATTGTCGCGGTCTATGACTCTGGTGAAGAAGAGAACCACTCCTACATTGTGATGGAGCTAGTCACTGGCCACACTCTTCGCGAACTATTGAACTCTGGCACACCTATTCCAGAAGTAGAGGCGCTGCGCATCACCGCTGGCATTTTGGACGCACTCGAGTACTCACACCAGAACGGCATCGTTCACCGCGATATTAAGCCGAGCAACATCATGGTCACCGACTCCGGTGACATCAAGGTGATGGACTTCGGTATCGCGCGCGCTACGGATGATGCCGGCGCCACCATGACCTCGACGTGGAATGTGGTTGGCACCGCCCAATATCTCTCCCCCGAACAAGCCACCGGCGATATCGCCGACGGTCGCAGCGATATTTATTCGGTCGGTTGCTTGATGTACGAACTTCTCACCGGGCGCACTCCTTTCACAGGTGACACACCCGTTGCGATCGCCTACCAACATGTCTCCGCTAACTTCATTCCGCCATCGGAAATTGTTGAAGACCTTGATCCCAATCTCGACACCATTGAATCCATCGCATTAGCTAAAGACCCTACCGAGCGTTACCAATCTGCGAACGAGATGCTGCGCGATATTCGCCTCGTCACTCAGGGCGAAGCAGTCACCGCGAAATTCCGCCGCGTTATCCCCCGCCGTAATTTCTTCATTCTCGGCGCAGCGGCGATCGCAACAATCGTTCTTGCCACCACCGCTTTCTTGATCATGCCAGCATCAAAGCCCGCTGGAACTATTTATCAATTACCCAACGTCGTAGGCCTCACTGAAGATGCCGCAAAGGCTTTACTGGGTGGCTTTACGATCAATATCAATCAAGCACCTGATGCTCACATTCCGGTAGGCCGCGTTGCTAGCCAGCTTCCACTTGCGACATCGCGCGTGCCCCAAGGCAGCAGCGTCACCCTCACTATTTCGCAAGGCCCCGGCAACGCCACTATTCCCGTTGATCTCGTCGGCAAGACGCTCTCGCAAGCGCGCGATGAACTTGCATCGGCCGGTCTTGTGATCACACAAACTCTTCCCGAAGATTCCAATCAAGCACCGGGCACAGTTCTGAAAGTAATTCCCGACGCCGGTTCGATTGTCCCCGCAGGAAGCGGCATCACACTTCAGATTGCTAGCGGCAATCTCGCGCTTCCTAATCTTGTGGGCTTGAGTGAGATCGAAGCGAAAACAATTCTTGCTCAAGCAGGTTTACTCGTAAAAACGATCTACGCCACCGATAAAACCCAAGGCGCCAATACCGTCTTAGCTCAAGCACCGAGCGCCGGCACCACGCAATCGATTGGTTCGAGCATCACGATTACGGTCAATCAGTTACCAACAAATTAAAATAATCACCAACAATTAATTATTAGCGACCTTTGCCACCACTGGTGATAATCCTTCGCTGCGTTTGCGAGCGCCACTATCGCCACAGATCACTAACCAATTGCCGAGCATCTGATGTCCATGCTCCGTCAAGACTGACTCGGGGTGGAACTGCACGCCACTAATCGGCAAGCTCTTATGTTGCACCGACATAATCACACCCGACTCAGTCTTGCCCGTTACTTCC
>CAIXHZ010000147.1 GCA_903919375.1 uncultured Actinomycetes bacterium
CACCGCAGCGCTGAAGCAACGCGATAGCCTCTCAACCTCTTTCAACAATGCAATTGCCAAGATCAACGATGCAATTACAGTTAACTCAACCGATGCTGTCCTTTGGCAAGGCAAAGTCGACAAGTACAACGCGACTCTCAATGCCTACCTTGCGGCACATCCCAACGTTGCAACAACTGGCGCCGCTAGCGATCAGAAGGCGGTAACTACAATGAAGTCAGCAATCGCCTCATTGGTAGCAGAAGTTGCTCGCTTGAACGCTCGTGTTACTTCGTTGAAGTCACAGCTCACATCCACACAGGACTCACAAGGCGCACTCATCCAGTCCGCTGCAGATAATGTGGCATCTCTCAAGACCCAACTATCAGCAATTTGTAAGTCAGGTCTCTAAGAGCAAACGCTCCCGCTAGGAAGTAACTTTCCTTAAGAACCCCCGTCAATAGTGGCGGGGGTTCTTTCATTCTCGCGATTTCTTCGCGATTTCTCCACATCTATCTAGCAGGTGGGGAAAGGGCTGGGAAGTAACTCGGAGACAAAATAGCCTCTAGTAATGGAACTCAGAGGAAGTACGGCAACCCATTTGATAATTAGGTCGCTCACGCCGGCGCTACTTGCTTTTCATATCGCTCTCAAAATCTTTCTTCCACACCCCACTCTTGCCATTGATCTCATTCTCTTCAACACCATCAGCCTTCTTGCCGCAATAATTATCTTTCAAGCACCGAAGTTCAATGATCCTTGGGGTCGTCGCATTCTCGCTATCGCAATTGCGTTATGGAGCGCAGGATCTTTCATCTCTACCTGGAATTCATTTTTCGCCTTTCATATCTATGCCACATTAATTGATATCTCGTACTCACTTTTTTATCCCCTAGCCCTCTTTGGATTGGTCCGTCTTCTTTCAAGTACAGGTAGCCAAGGCCCAGAAGGGCGAGTTTCGCTGCTAGAGACGCTCATATTTACCTTGGGGAGCTCGAGCATCTTGGCGGCTGTGCTCTTCCATTTCGCCTCAAAATATTTTGAGGGCAGTACCTTCTCGATCTATCTCTCATTGCTCTATCCCGTGGGTGATCTCCTCTTGCTTGTTACAGCCATGACGATGGCACTAGTCAATCGCTCCGGAAGCCGCACTTTATTTATTACCGCTGGCGCAGCAATATTTTCACTCTGCGATATTTACTTTCTGATTCTCTCAGCACTGGGTCGCTACACATTTACTTCACTGACCGATGATGGCTGGCTACTCGGGATAGTGCTCATCGCAGATTCACTCTGGCGTCCTCGCAAATCTATTCGACCGTCAGATGCCGTGACGGCGATTGCCACTGAAAGCGCGCTCTTTGCTTCCGCAGCCCTCCTCTTTCTCTCAGCCCTGCGTCCCAATCTCTTCCCGGGATTTGTCTTGATTCCATCGTTCATCACTATTGCCTTAGCATTCCTTAAACTTTCGATTGCACTTCGCCACTCCCGCAAACTAGATGAAGATCACGAACTCGCTCGGATTGATGAACTCACTGGTCTGGCCAATCGGCGAAAATTTTTGGCAGAGTTGGAGCTCTTCCGGCGCAAGGAAGGAACGCTCTTACTTCTTGACCTCAATGGGTTCAAGAAGGTCAATGATCGCTATGGTCATCATGTTGGAGATCGAGTCCTTCGAAGCATCGCCGCGCGATTCATTAAGGCGCTTCCCCATCGCACCTTACTTGCTCGATTAGGTGGTGATGAATTCGGAGTGCTTGTCTATGGCTCAGCCGAATTGGGTCACGAATGTGCAGATGCGCTTCGGGCCACTCTTACCTATCCCGTGAGGGATGGTGAGGTGGTAGTAAACCTAGGAGTTGCTATCGGAGTAGTTCCGAACGATCAAGAAGGAAATTCGATTGAAGATTTAATGCGTCGAGCCGATAGCGCGATGTATCGCGAAAAGCGAAGCGGACTCGCTAATTATCTTCCAACGGGGGCTTCTTATCAGACTTAATCTCCTGCAAGCGAGCGAGGGCTTCTAACCGCTCAGTTGCATGATCAACAATTCGTTCAGGATAACCATGTGAGTAGCCATCCAGAAAGTTCCACGGTTCGTGTATTTCGCTTGCCCCTAAGTGCGCCAGTTCAGGAACGTATGTGCGGATGTAATCGCCATTTTCGTCAAAGCGCTTGCCTTGTTCGATGGGGTTAAAGACTCGGTAATACGGCGAAGCATCAGTGCCAGTACCAGCAGTCCATTGCCAGCCGTGCGAGTTTGAGGCGACGTCGAAATCGACTAAATGTTCCATGAAGAAGTTGGCTCCAAGCTGCCACTCTAAATGCAGGTCCTTCACTAAGAAGGAGGCAACAACCATTCGAGTCCGATTATGCATCCAGCCTTCAAGAAGCAACTGGCGCATGGCAGCATCGACAAATGGGAAACCGGTCCGACCTTCGCACCAGGCAGTGAATTTCTCGCCCGGCTCGTCATAACGCATTTCTTTATAGATCGGTGCGTAGTAATCCTTATCGGTATGCGGATTGTGGTGCAAAACATCTGCATAGAACTCGCGCCAGGCAATCTCTTTACGAAAGACATCGTGAGCCTTGCTCTCTCCAAGTTCGGCAAGGAGTGTGCGCGGATGAATCTCGCCCCACTTGAGATGAGCACTTAAACGGCTAGTGCCATCGATGCCTGCCAGATTTCGCGCTTCGTCATATTGCGCAAGCGCACTCTTCTGAAATTTCTTCCATCGCAAGAGCGCTTCGCTCTCACCTGCTGGTGTGAGGATTGCGCCTTCAGGAACTTTCCAATCCGGAAAATTGCGATCATCGGGGCCTGGAGTTGCAGCAAGAATCGTCTTGGGTTTTGGAGCCGGTGCTCGCCAACCGTGAACACACCAAGCGCGATAGAACGGCGTATAAACCTTGTAGGGAGTTCCATCGCTGGGCTTGCGCACGCGACCTGGTGCAACGGCGTAAGGCGAACCAGTGCGTACCAACTTAATACCCGCGGCCTCGATGCGCGCATCGCGCGCTACTCCATAAGGTTCGAAGTCCTCAGAGATATGTACTTCAGTAGCACCATAGCGATCCATGAGTTCGCGCAGTACTTCTTCTTGCTTTCCGATTTTTACATGGAGGCAATTGCCCAGTGATTCATCGAGTGTCTGAATCGATTGGACCATATAGGCCAGGCGCTTTCCGCCCGAACGAGCGTTAAGGGCAGGGTCAATGATAAATACCGGCACAATTTCATCGCCAGCTGCAGCTTCAATTGCCGCGTTCAAAGCGGGATGGTCGCTCAACCGGAGGTCGCGACGAAACCACATAATTGTGCGCATCTTGCCCCCTGATTACTAGCTCAACGATAAATGGTGGAGCGGATTAGTTGTGAAGAGACTCCACAGATGGGTCCCAGCCTTTAACATCTTTTGGCTTACGTGGTCCATGTCCGATGTAGCGCGCTGATGGTCGAATAATGCGACCAGTGCGCTTCTGCTCCAAGATATGTGCTGACCAGCCCGCAGTGCGTGCGGCAGTAAACATTGATGTAAAGAGATGCGCTGGTACTTCTGCGAAATCAAGAACGATTGCTGCCCAGAATTCTACGTTGGTCTCAAGGACGCGCTCTGGATGGCGTTCGTGAAGTTCGGTGAGCGCTGCCTTCTCGAGTGCAACGGCCACTTCATAACGCGGTGCGCCAAGTTCCTGTGCAATTCGACGAAGCGTGCGTGCGCGTGGATCTTCTGCGCGATAGACACGGTGACCAAAGCCCATGAGGCGTTCGCCGCGATCCATAATTCCCTTAACGTATGCACGAGCATCGCCAGATTTTTCTACATCGGCGATCATTCCCAGCACACGAGATGGCGCGCCACCGTGGAGTGGGCCAGACATGGCGCCGATTGCGCCAGAGATTGAGGCGGCAACATCTGCGCCAGTTGAGGCGATAACGCGAGAGGTAAAGGTGGAGGCATTCATACCGTGCTCGGCTGCCGAAACAAAGTAAGCGTCGACGGCGCGAACATGCTTAGGATCAGGCTCACCGCGCCAACGAATCATCATGCGCTCAACAACTGTGTGGGCCTTATCAACTTCTGATTGTGGAATTGCTGGCGCTGTTCCGCGCGCAGCTTGAGCAACATATGAGAGAACCATGACTGATGTGCGGGCGAGATTGCTACGCGCCTCTTCATCTGAAATATCGAGAAGTGGCTGTAGTCCCCAGGCAGGAGTAAGCATGGCGATCGCGGATTGAACATCAACGCGAACATCGCCAGAGTGAACTGGGATAGGGAAAGGCTCAGCTGCAGGAAGTCCTGGGTTGAATTCGTCATCGACGAGAAGTCCCCAAACATTTCCAAAGGTCACCTTGCCGACGAGATCATCGATATCTACGCCACGATAGCGAAGCGCGCTGCCCTCTTTATCGGGTTCAGCGATATGAGATTCAAATGCGATGACGCCTTCGAGACCTGGCTTGAAATCTTCTGACACGGCTACTCCTTGATCGTTTCCATCATGAGATGGTGGCTTTCTGCTCCTTATTCTCCCCCTGGCTAGGACTCTTGCCAACTCCTTCCCCCTGGCTGGCGAGCGAGGCGAAAGTGACGTTAGATACACCTATGAGCCAAATAAGCGATCGAGATTCCTTGGACCGGGAAAGCATTCGGGCCATGCGCCGTTCTTACGGAATTGCAGGTCTTGCCGAAATGGACGCGCTGGCTAATCCCATCGAACAGTTCCATATCTGGCTGCGAGAAGCCGCTGCCAATCCCGTGATTGTGGAAGCCAATGCGATGGTCCTCTCGGCCAGCAACCTCGACCAAGATCCCACCGGCCATATCTCATCACGAACAGTTTTACTCAAAGATGTTACCGAAGAAGGATTTTCATTCTTTACCAATTACCAATCGCGCAAGGCTCAAGCGATGCAGACCCATGCCCAAGTCACTTTGCTCTTTCCTTGGTATGCCATGGAGCGACAAGTTTCGATTTCCGGACAAGTTGAAAAACTTCCAGCAGCAGAGAGCGACTCCTATTTCGCTACTCGCCCATGGGGAAGTCAGATTGGCGCCTGGGCTAGCGCCCAATCCCAGCCGCTGGCCTCTCGCGAAGAACTCGAAGCCCGCTTCGCCGAGCTTTCAGCCAAGTACCCCGAAGGTTCCACCGTTCCACGCCCAGAATATTGGGGTGGATATCTCGTTCGTCCGACTACGATTGAGTTCTGGCAAGGGCGCCACTCACGACTCCATGATCGCCTCCTGTATACCCTCGAAGCAGATTCGTGGAATCGAACTCGTCTCTATCCCTAACTAGTCACAGCAGACCCAACTGGAGAACATCATGAGCGATACAACAATTCAGATTCCAGACAACCTCAAGCCAGTTGATGGTCGATTTGGTTGCGGCCCTTCCAAAATTCGGCCAGAAGCGCTCGATGCACTCATCGCGCAGAAGAAAGTTCTCGGAACTTCACACCGCCAAAAGCCGGTCAAGAGCGTCGTTGGCCGAGTGCGCAGTGGACTCGCCGAACTCTTCACTCTTCCAGAAGGCTACGAAGTTGTCCTTGGAAATGGTGGCTCGACCGCTTTTTGGGATATCGCTACATTTGGTCTGATTGAAAAGAAATCTCAGCACTTAGTCTTCGGTGAGTTCTCTTCCAAGTTTGCAGCTGCTGCAAAGGATGCGCCATTTTTGGACGAGCCCACTGTTATTAAATCTGAGCCGGGTACTCACCCCCAAGCAGTTGCCGAAGCAGGCGTGGATGTCTATGCCCTGACTCATAACGAGACTAGTACTGGCGTTTCTATGCCAATCATTCGCCCTGCTGGTACCGAGGGCGCACTTGTCCTAGTCGATGCTACTTCTGCTGCTGGTGGACTTGATGTAGATCTCACTCAGTGCGATGTCTATTACTTTGCACCGCAGAAATCTTTCGCCTCCGACGGCGGATTATGGATTGCGATTATGAGTCCTGCCGCAATTGCTCGGGTTGAAAAGATCAAAGCATCCGGCCGCTTTATTCCAGCATTCTTCGATCTCACCATTGCTATCGAAAATTCTCGCCTCGACCAGACCTACAACACCCCAGCTCTTGCTACTTTGATTTTGCTCGCAGAACAGATCGAATGGATGAATAAGAATGGTGGTCTTAAATTTGCCGCTGGTCGCAGCGCAGATTCCTCATCCCGGCTCTATGCCTGGGCTGAGAAGAATTCGCTCACCACACCATTTGTTGAAGATCCAGATGAACGCTCGAAGGTCGTGGGCACTATAAATTTCGATGACTCCATCGATGCCTTAGAAATTGCCAAGATCCTTCGCGCCAATGGCATTGTTGATACCGATCCTTATCGCAAACTCGGTAAGAATCAATTGCGTATTGGTATGTTCCCCGCAGTCGAGCCATCAGATATCGATGCTCTTACCGCTTGCATCGACTTCGTCGTTGCAGAACTCAAGAAATAATTAAGAAGATATGAGCTACAAAGTGCGGCGATGGGTCACTGTCGCCGTACTCGTGGGAGTCACAGTTTTGATTATCGCGAAGCAGCGCTAAATTCTGCTAGCCGCCTACGTGCAGAAAAATAAATCACCGCTGCAGCGAGTAAAGTAATTAGTCCACACGCTGCCACGCTCTGTCGCACACCAATAACATCTGCTAGCCAGCCCACAAGCGGTGCACCAAATGGCGTTCCACCCATAAAAATGAGTAAGTAGAGGCCCATAACTCGACCGCGCAGGTGTGCCGGAACGGTTGTCTGCACAAAGGTATTAGCCGAGATCATCGTCGTGAGAGCAAAGAGACCACAGATTGGCAAGAAGGCGGCGTAGAAACCGTAGTGTGGCATCACGGCCAAAATTGCCTCAACACATCCAAATATCATGGCAAATTTCATAATGAATCCAGGGTTGCGACGCTTATCTAATCGAGCAGAAATGATTGCGGCCGAGAGTGAGCCGATCGCCAAGATGCTACCGAGTGCGCCATATTGGCCAGCATCTTTATGAAAGATTTGTACTGCCATCAATGCGTTGAAGATTTGAAAGTTTAGGCCGAATGTTGCGGCAAAGAAGATTGTGATCATAACGGCGATGATGTCCGGACGCGTGCGCACATACCGAAAGGCATCAGCGATGCGAGGCTTCTCATCTGGTACATCAGGAATCGCCAACTCCGACTTTCGCATAAATGCCAGGGCGATAATGACGCCAGCGAAGGAGGCGGCATTGAGAAGGAAGGAGGGGCCGGTATGAAACGCCTTAATGAGCAGACCAGAGATAGCAGGTCCGATCATTCGTCCAGCGTTGAAGTTAGCGGAATTTAGACTGATGGCATTTCCGATATCAGATTTGCCGACAACTTCAGAGGTAAAGGCTTGCCGGACGGGGGCATCGAGGGCGCTAAAGACTCCGAGCGCAAAAGCTAAGAGGTAGACCTCAAGCAAATTGACTCGGTTGGTAATAACGAGCGTGCCAAGGATTGCGGCAGTGAGTCCGCCTCCAATGTTGGTCATAAAGAGCAACGTCCGCTTGTTGTAGCGATCTGCAAGTGAGCCGCTATAGAGACTTAAAAATAGTGATGGTAGAAATTGCAGTCCAGTAACTAACCCGAGAACTGTTCCGCTTTTATGAAGATCGGTGACGACCAACCAATCTTGTGCAACGCGCTGGGCCCATGTTCCGATATTGGAGACGAGGTTTGCGCCAAAGAGGATTCGAAAATTACGGTGGCGAAATGCTCGAAGGGAACGTGGATTCTTTGATTCCTGTTTTTCGTTGGCGCCCGTACTAGTCACCTGAGCACTCTATCGATCGAACCTGAGAATTTTGTGAAGCATACGGAGTAGTATGAAATCATGATCGATGCCCTTGCCAAGATTGCTAGTAGAGCATTTTCCGCAGTAGTTATTATTTGGTCCGGAATTGTGGGCTTTGCAATCGCTTTGGTATTTCTTATAGCTACCAATGCCCAATCCGATTACATCTGGATTTGCGTGGTGGGTATCGCACTCGGTTTGGTAGGAGTTCGCTACACCGTTCGTCGCGCCAAGCGCGAGCTCGTAAAGAACTTCTACTAACTATAAAAAGTAAGGCTAGATACCTTCGATTTGGCCAGCGATACCGCGCAAGACTTTAGCTAGGCGCTCTGCATCAGGGCCAGAAGGGAATCGGTTGTGGCGAATGCCGTTTCCGACTTTATCTAAAATCTTGATGGTGTCTTCAATCATTGTGGCCAAGTCG
>CAIXHZ010000148.1 GCA_903919375.1 uncultured Actinomycetes bacterium
CCGGCAACTGTCGAAAAACCAGTTAGCAAATTTTTGGATGGCGCTGGGCAAAGCGCCGTAAATCTTCCCTTTACTCACTTTGAGCCAAACATCTCCAAGATTGAAGATGTCCAGTGGCGGCGTAGGTCCCATGTGCTCGGCCAAGTCGTCTCAGTAACATCAACACATTCCAATCCGCCTCAACTCACCGTTGAACTCTGGGATGAGACGGCTGGAATCAATCTCTTCTTCGTGGGTAGAAAGTCGCTTGCTGGCGTGATCCCGGGCAGCTATCTCAAGGCCGAGGGCATGGTGGGGGAGAAGGATGGCAAGCTGACCATCATGAATCCACGATACGAACTATTGGTGGCACCAAGCACAAAGCCCCACGAATAATCGCGGGGCTTTGTAGAAAAGCGAAATTACTTAGCGAGGATTGCTGAGATTTCGAACTCGAGCTTGATGTTCTCTGAAACGAGGATTCCACCTGTTTCAAGTGCAGCGTTCCAAGTTAGGCCGTAATCCTTACGGTTGATCTCTGCCTCTGCTTCAAATCCGTAGCGAGCGTTTCCAAATGGATCGGTCGCAGTTCCGGTGTATTCGAAGGTGATGGAGATTGGCTTGGTGACATCTTTGATGGTCAAGTTACCGTCAACAACGATCTTGTCAGATCCGGAATCTTTAACTGATGTTGAAGCGAAAGTAATCTTTGGGAAAGCTGCAGCGTCGAAGAAGTCACCTGACTGGAGGTGGCCATCGCGGTCAGCTGAGCGAGTGTCGATTGAAGCAACGGTGATATCGATGTTCAAAGAAGCTGCGCCATCGGCAACAACTGCTGAACCGGTGTATTCGTTGAATGATCCGCGTACCTTGGTGACCATGGCGTGGCGTGCTGAGAAGCCAACGCGTGAGTGTGATGCGTCAATGTTGTATGTACCTGCTGGAAGAGTTGAAAGAACTGACATTTAATTTCCCCTATGTGAATAAATTGAGTATCCGAATTGAGCGTGGTGTGCTCTGGGAGAACTCTAGGGCAACATAGTTGAAAATTCAACTAATGCGAGATGTCTGTGAGGTGAACGCTAGTTGCGAGTGATGCGCAGATGGGAGCTTGCTGTGGATCAATGCAGAATCCCCACAGTTAGCCACTTCTTCGAGGTGGTGAGGCAATCGCCCGCTTAGAATTGCACCTTCTTCACAACAGGGAGACTCATGAATTTCAATAAGTTAATGACCAGAATTGGTGCAATCGCGGGGCTGGGAGCGGTCGCAGGAATGGCGCCGGCGCTCACGAGTGTGGCCGATGCCGCAGTCAAGAACGGAACATTTACTGGCTCGGTAGCACAGACTCAATTTGGACCGTTCCAAGTAAAGGTCACCGTTGCCAAAGGCAAGATCACGAAAGTCACGGTGCCGATCTATCCCAACACTAACCCCCGGGATCAGTCGATTAATTCGCAGGCACTTCCCATGTTGGTTCATGAAGTCTTATCTGTTCAATCCTCAAACATTCAAGGCATTGGTGGAGCTTCATATACATCCCAAGCTTTCTACACCTCTCTTGTATCGGCGCTGAGCAAAGCGGGATTGAAGTAATTAGTGAGCAGCTCTTTTACTGAATAAAACTGCCATTAAGAACGAAAGCGGAACGGCGAGAACAAGCCCGGCCTTTGCTTGAGAGGCGGGCTCGGCACTGGCGAAAGTAAATGAAGTAATCACCAGCGAGACTGCCAGGCCCATACCGGCAAGCGCGCCACCGGCGAGGGCTTCCCGAAGCGAGATGCTTCGCTTTCCAAAAATTCGCGGTGCTCGTGAGGCAATGAGCATGAAGCAAAAAATTCCGATCGGTTTTCCGATAAATCGAGCAGCAGCAATTGAGATTGCCAGATGTGAACTCCACACCGAATGAGGAGCAGAGAAGAGCGGCGCAAAACTGGCCACAATATAGATAGGTAAGAGAAAGTAATTAACGACGAAGGTGAGAGGGATTTCCCACGAGAAGGAAGGCAGTAACGCACCTAAAGCGACTGCGCCCATGGTGGCGATTAAATTGGAGAGTCGAATGGCAGTTGCATACTTGGCGGCCATAACGAGCAGCGAGAAAAGATCATCTGCAACCGCTAGGGCTAAGAGAAAAGTGCGAAGTGCTGGGGAGATTCGGCGCCCAAGAATGATGATGCTTGCCATGACCAGAGCAAGATCGGTGGGAGCAACAATTGGCCAAGCGCCCCGATGGTGCGGCTCACGAACTATAAAAATAAGTGCGGGGAGTGCCATTCCGCCGAGCGCTGCAAAACTAGGAAGCGCAATCTGACCAATATGCGTCAACTCAGCACGGAGTTGGAGGCCCACGAGGAAGAAGAACGGCGCCAATATTTCTGGGCGGGCGAAGATGCTCCAATGCATACTCAGAGAGTAGTGGGCTTTAAAGCGCTACTTAACGATTGCTATGATTTGAGATACGGGACGTGGCGCAGCTTGGTAGCGCACCAGGCTGGGGGTCTGGGGGTCGAAGGTTCAAATCCTTTCGTCCCGACATTTTTTTGTTGCGAATGTGTTGGCGAATGTGTTGGCGAAATCTTAAGCCAGGATGTTGAGCGCCTGAACTATGGCCTCAAAGCTCTCGCCCTGCGTGGCCATTAATTCAAAGTGTCCGATCTCCGCAATTTCCATAAGAGCTGCGCCATGCTTTTCGGCATATGCCCGCGAATGTTCAATCGGCACGCGATCATCCTTCGCACCATGAATGATAAAGACTGGGCAGTCCAAGGTATCCATACGAATCGGATCGAACTCTTCGCACTCCTGCGCAGGTTTGCCTAGCCATTGACTCACTGCGTCTTCGCCACATCCTCGCAACTCACTATCTACTAAATCTGTGACCGGGGCGAGTGCCAAAATTCCGGAGACTTGGAAGCGGAATGGAGTGGTTGCAATCGCCAATTGTCCGCCAGCCGAGAAGCCAAGAAGAACTACGTTGTGAGGGAAGAAGTGGCTATAAAGATGGTGGAGATCATCCATCGAGGCAATAGGGTCGCCGGGAATTCGCCGATACTCGGTTAATGCGATCGTGAATCCCTTGGCTGCCAGGGCTTGGGCAAGTGGGCGCATATGTTCTCGGTCATGAATCGGGCGCCAATAGCCGCCGTGAATCAAGATGACGACTGGGCCGTTGCTCTCGCCAGGGGAGTAGAGCTCGTAGATCTGGTCTGGATCTTCCCCATAGGAATGCGTGACGGGGGTAATCGCCTCGATATTCATAGCGCGAGGATACTGGTTAGGCTTGGTCTATGAGCCAAGAGATTGCCGTTGTAACTGGAGCAAGTAGTGGAATCGGGGCTGCCACCGCCAAAGTTCTCGCAGAAAGTGGTTATCACGTTATCGCTGCAGCTCGCAGAGCAGATCGATTGCAGGAAGTCGCGGCCGCTCATCCCAATATCGAAGCCTTCGAACTCGATGTCACAAGCCAAACGAGTGTCGATGCGCTCGCAGATCACTTGAAGAATAAAAATCTCTCTATCCTGATTAATAATGCCGGTGGGGCTTTTGATTCAGCGCCTGTCGAAACGAGCGATCCCGCAATCTGGTCAAAGACCTACGACGTCAATGTTGTCGGGGCGATGCGAGTAACGCAGGCATTGCTTCCCATCATGAAGCAATTTGGACGTGGCCATTTACTTTTCACAACTTCTACTGCAGGACATGCTGCTTATGAAAATGGTGGCAGCTACGTCACAGCCAAGGCTGCTGAAGTTGCGATGGTGCATACCCTTCGCCTTGAACTCAACGGTCTTCCCATTCGTGTGACTGAGATTGCTCCCGGAATGGTGAAGACAGAAGAGTTTTCGTCAGTGCGATTTAGCGGTGATCAAGAGAAAGCAGCGAAGGTCTACCAAGGCGTCGAGCATCCGCTCGTTGCGCAAGATATTGCCGAAGCCATTCGCTGGTCAGTTTCGCTCCCTCATCATGTCAATATCGATTCCATGATTGTTCGACCCATCGCTCAGGCAGCGAACCATAAAGTACACCGGGGTTAATTTTCATAATGCCGAAGCTGCACAATTTCTTTCTCACCAAGCCACTTGCTGATCAATTCCGCAAGACAGTTTCTGGATCGAAAGATGGAAAACCCGATTGGGTTAAATACATTGAGATGGGCGATGATGCTGGACTCTTTGGGCCAGGCAGCGCTGTCTGGGATGTTCATGGTTGCGTCGCAACGCTAGTCGGGGGAGTGCGGGCACTGCTCTTGCAGGCGTGCCACCCAGCCCCGCTCGCAGGAGTCTCGGAACATTCGCGCTATGAAGAAGACCCGCTCGGCCGGCTTGAAGGTACAACTCGTTGGTTAACAATCACCTCCTTCGCATCCACTGAAGGCATTGCTCGCGAAGCTGCTCGAGTTAATGAGATGCATAAACGAGTGGTGGGAGATTTCACCACCAAGCAGGGCGAACACAGTACATACCGTGCGCAAGATCCGCGCTTTCTCCTGTGGGTGCATTGCGCATTCACCGATTCCTTTTTGAAAGCACACACTATGTTGGGCTATCCGATTGCACTAGGCCCCGATGCTTATGTTGCTGAGTGGAGCAAGAGCGCTATTCCCTTGGGCCTTGTCAGCGCTCCGCAATCGGTCGCCGAGCTTGAGGCGGCCATTGATGATTTCCGAGCACATGATTTGGCACATATGCCTGCAACTGATCGGGTCGTGAAATTCATTCTCAAACCGCCATTCTCTTTTGGTGGTTTGCTCTTCTATCGAATTCTTACTAACGCCGCGATCGCCACTCTCGATCCGCGAGAGATTGAACTCTTGCATCTCAAAGCCAAATCTAAGATTTGGTTACGCGTTGCCCGAATCTCACTCGACGCCTTTCGAGCAATCCTCGGCCCAGAATCTCCATCTCAACAAGTCGCTAGGGCGCGAATCGCTCGTATAGTTGCGCCATGATTATCGATGTCTGGGCAGATGTTGTGTGTCCATGGTGCTTTATTGGTAAGCGTCGGTTAGAGAAGGCGCTAGCTACCTTTGCTCATAAAGATCAGATAACTATTCGCCACCGGGCATTTCAATTGCAGCCAGATGCGCAAGGTGTGGTGCCTACTCATCAGCATTTATCTGAGAAATATCGAATTGCGCCAGATCAGGTCAAAGAGATGCAGGCCAATGTCTGTGCTGTGGCTGACGGTGAAGGTCTCTGCTACAACCTTGATCAAACGCTATCGGGAAATACCTTTGATGCGCATCGATTGCTTCTGTGGGCGGCGACTATCGATAAGCAAGATGAGTTACTAGAAGCGATGTTCTCGTCATACTTCGAAAAATCTCGTCCGCTCTTTTCGCACGCAGACTTAGTTTCGGTGGCAGTAGGCGTAGGAATCGATGCTGACAAAGTCGAAGAGATTCTTCTC
>CAIXHZ010000149.1 GCA_903919375.1 uncultured Actinomycetes bacterium
CGGGAAGATGGGCAGATCAATATTGCCTTTGCTCTTATGAACAGAGCCATCGGAGTTGAGTGCTAGGTAGTGGCCAGAGTGAACTGATTCGACCATGCCATTGCGAACGAGTTCGGCAAGAACTTCACCTTGGTATTGGCTAAGCATCGGGTTGTCGCTCCAAACTTGCCCACGTATGTGATTGAAGTGTCTGTCCTTCAGCCGCCATGTCATAGGCCATGAAGAGTTCGCCTTCGACCAAACCGTAGAGTCGACTTCCAGCCGTAACAACTTTTGCAGTAGGAGTTGAATAACCTTGATCCATCGCTAATTGAATCTTTGCGCCTTCGACCACTCCTAGCCAACCCTCAGCAATGCCGGTGTTGTGGGCGAGAACAACTTCGAGAACATTGTTTGGCTTTACTCGCCAATATCCGACTTCGGAAGCGGCTGGGTGAATGATCTCTTGCGTCTCGGGATCGATGATCCAGCTACGTGAGAAGTAATTAAGAAAATTACGACCATCGTGATTGAAAGAAACTTCTTGGGCATATTCAAATGCAGGTGTACCTGGGTATTCGCCACGACCTTTGCCGCGCCAGGTGCCGACCAACCACGCTAATGGATAGAGCTCCTCATGGAGACCTTCAGGGAGAGTAAAAACCATTCTTTAGTGCCCTCTCTTATTTACGTTCACTGTCAGAACGAGAACTGGTATGCCATGATCGCTTCATTCCCACAAGCCCCTTGGCGAGTAGTGCGAAGCCAAAAACAAATGCGGCCGCAATCAACAGGTAAGTGGTGAGCGCTTCCATGGTCTAAGGGTATCGTGGCCTTATGGCCTCGCATCTTGTCCTCAAATTGACCGAAGGAATCGACTCCCCCGAGAAGGTCGCTCAGGCATTTACTGTCCTGGCAAGCGCTGCCGCCTCGGCCTACTCCGTATCGCTCTGGCTTACTGGCGATGCCGTCTGGTTTGGCGTTCCCGGAAAGCTAGAAGAGCTAGAACTGGCCGATGCCCCAAATGCCGCTGAACTACGTGACTCCATCTTGGCAGTTGGCCGCGTGACCGTCTGCTCGCAATGTGCGGCTCGTCGAAAGATCGGAAGCCAGGATGTCATTCCCCGCGTTCGAATCGCTGGCGCTGCATCCTTTGTTGAAGAGATCATGAGCCCAGATACGCAGGCGTTGGTTTACTAGTTATTCACTACTAATAATTAACTAGTTCAATACTTCTTGCATCGCTGTAACGCCATCGACAATTAATTCGATATCTGCTGGCGTATTGCGACGAATAACAGCAAGCGCGATGGGGCCAAGTTCGAAGTGGCGCGATGCACTTCCAATAAATCCCACCTCTTTAGCTTCAGGATTGTCGGGAGTTACTTGGGTGAAAACTTTATCGCCATGGTTTGGCAGGGTAGCCATCGAACCATCGAGATGGAGCAGAACTAAGCGACGGGGTGGTGCACCTAAGTTAAATACCTTTGCCACGGTCTCCTGACCGCGATAGCAACCTTTCTGCATATGTACAGCTTTATTGAGAAAGCCCAATTCGTTGGGAATAGATTTGTGATCGGTCTCCAAAAGTAAACGAGCTCGACCAGCGGCGATACGTTCGGCTTCAAGCGCCCATGTACCTACTTGAGTGGCAACGCTATTAAAGGCTTCAATCGTTGCATCGCGATCTTCAATCGGAAGGATTGCATAGGGTCCACCTAAATTATCAGGAAGGCCTGGTGCGCGAAGTAGTGTGTGGGTACCTGACAAGTCCGCGACATCAACACGAAGCATGAACTTCATTTTTTCGAGATAAATTATGAGATCAGCTAGGCGTTCTTTCTCGGTATGGATATAAGTCGTGGTGCCATCATCAACTAAGAAGAGTTGATCTTCGATCCGACCGTTGGCATCGAGAATGAGTGCATCAGTCCAAGTGCCCGGCGTGAGGTTCTCCAAATGTTGTGTGGTGAGTGCATGCAACCAGGTGAGTCGATCTGCGCC
The DNA here is from genome assembly GCA_903919375.1 of uncultured Actinomycetes bacterium. Taxonomy (GTDB): domain Bacteria; phylum Actinomycetota; class Actinomycetes; order Nanopelagicales; family Nanopelagicaceae; genus AAA044-D11. Next base: position 1,984 of record CAIXHZ010000149.1, read on the forward strand.
CGTGATGGAGAGCAAGCCGCGATGCGATAAATCAGCCCAGCCCTTGCCGGCAAAGAGATCGCGTTGTTCGTGATTGGGCTGACCGAAGTGCCAGATGGCTCCCTTATCGGGGCCGGCCTCTACAAGTACAGCAGTCATAGGCCAAGCCTACTGCGAGCGAGTAATTACTTCTTTTCCGCGCAGTTAGCGCAGGTGCCATAGATAGCGAAGTGAGTGACATCGGTCTTAAAGCCGTAATCATCGGCCAAACTCTGAACGAAATTAGCGGCAACTTCGATAGGCGCATCGCCGACCGAACCGCACTTGCCACAAACAAGGTGCAGATGGGTGAGCTCTTCAGCTGCGTGATAAGTCGCGCCGCCATGACCCAAGTGGGTGTGCTGTACGAGGCCGACATTCTCCAGTGTTTCGAGATTACGATAGACCGTTGAAAGATTAATTCCCGGATGAGTCTCGCGAACTTTCTCTGCGACTTCTTCGGGTGTGGCATGTCCTAGCGCGCGAACTGCAGCAAGTACTAGTTCTCGTTGTGGTGTAAGGCGCAAGCCTTTGTCGCGAAGTTCGTGTTGTTCAGCCATGCGATAACTCTAGCGAACAAGGCGCTGGATCAATAAGTACGCCTCGCATCCCAGGCAGAAATTGAAGAATGCATTGAGAAAAGCTGCTGCTAACGCGAAGGCGGTTGCGATGGTGAAGATTGCTGAGATACCTGAGCGGCTACCTAATAGTGCAACCCCTGCAAAAATTAGGCCAACGATTTGAGCAAATCGAACCGGGCGAACATCCTCTGAGGGAACAGGTCCCTTAAGTCGCGGTTGAATAACTCCACGATAGATGCGGCCGTAAATTCCTTTAGGTGGACCGAAGAAAGCTGCGCTTGCAAAAACCATTAATTGAAAGGCAATGACCCAGGTAGATTGAGTAACGAGCGCAACTGCTAAAACGATAAAAGTGAGCGTTGCTGAAAAGCGTGGACCTCGAGCATCGATATAGGAAATATGTGTGGCTCTTTTTTCAGGTGCAACGACGTGACGTTGCGTCCTCGGAATTAACGTGGTCATGGGAAAATCGTAAAGAGTGAAGGTAAATAAACCTAAAGGCGAGTTACTTGCACTTACAGAATAGATGCAAGTGCATTAATGACTTGCTCGCGCTTAGGCGCTCCTACTGCTCTCGAAATTTCTTGACCGTTTCGGTCCAAGATAATTGTGGTCGGGGTGGAGCGAATATCGAGTCGACGAACGAGTTCGAGATGCGATTCAGCATCGATATCAATATGCGATACATCGGCCATGGGTTCGGTGATATCGGCGAGCAAGGTTCGAGTAGCTCGGCAAGGGGTACAGAAGGCCGACGAGAATTGGAGCAGAGTGACCCGTGAGCCCAATGGCGCGCCAATCTCTTGTGGGGTGACCAACGGCGTGAAATCGGCCTTTTTTGCCGTTATTCGACCCCGTGACGCGCGATGCCAGATCCCATAACCGCTTGCCGCAGCAATTGTGCCGGCCAGAATAAAAAGGTTTGGGGTGGAGATACTCACAAGAGTATTCTTTCACCAATGTCCAGAATTCTCCTCCTGACTAACACACTCGGCGCTAGCGCTGAAGTGTTACCGAGTCTTGGACTGCTCCAGCATCACGTGCGCATCCTTCCGGCCGAAGCATCTGTCTTAGTCGATGTTCCTGAAGTGGATTGTCTCTTCTTAGATGCCCGTCGGGAACTTCCTTCAGCAAAAGCACTTGCGCGTCTCCTGACCTCAACTGGCGTGAATTGCCCAATCATCATCATCTCTACTGAAGGCGCACTCTCGGCGATGAGCGCCGACTGGGGGGCCCACGATGTCATTCTTGATACTGCTGGACCAGCAGAAGTTGAAGCTCGCATTCGGTTAGCGATTGGTCGAATGGAAGCCGATCGGTTTGCAACTGATCCCTCAGCGCGTGAAATCCGCACTGGAGAGATTGTTATCGATGAGACTTCATACACAGCAAAAATTAAAGGTCGCGCACTTGACCTGACCTTCAAAGAGTTTGAATTGATTAAATATCTCGCGCAACATCCAGGACGCGTCTTCACCCGCGCACAACTCCTGCAAGAGATTTGGGGATATGACTATTTCGGTGGAACTCGCACCGTAGATGTTCATATTCGCAGGTTGCGCTCCAAGCTCGGTCCAGAGTTTGAAGCAATCATTGGCACGGTTCGAAATGTGGGCTACCGCTTCACTCTTCCTCATGGTGGAAAAGAAGCGCCAATCTCTGAACGCATTTAGTCCCGAAAGCCCCCAGAAATGCGCACCATCTTAAATTTCAAACGATCTCTACTTGAACCCATTGCAACCCAGCCGACTGATGTACTGCTCCAGACCTTTCAGCCCGGGCTCGATCGAGACGAGTGGCTCGAGCTGAACAATAAGATCTTTGCCCATCACCCAGACCAAGGAAATTGGGCGATGGCCGATTTGGAAAACCGAATGAAAGAACCTTGGTTTGATCCTGAAGGCTTCTTCTTGGCGATCGAAAATGTCGAAGGTTGCGGCAAGAAAATTGTTGGATTTTGCTGGACCAAGATCCATCATGATTTTACAAATAAGGACCCGATCGGTGAGCTCTATGTACTGGGCGTTGATCCCGATGCTCATGGCAAAGGGCTCGGCAAAGCACTTGCGCTAGCTGGGCTGCACTATTTGGCGAGCAAGGGTCTTAAGGAATCGATGTTGTACGTCGATGCCGATAACACCCAAGGCCGCGCGCTCTATAGCTCGCTCGGCTTTAATTAGTCGCAACTAAGTTCGGCCTAGTTGGCGCTTTAGGAAAAATCCTCGGAGAAGGTAAAGAGCGCCTCTAAATAGTGATCTCCGACAATTCCCATATTTTGCGCATCAGGTGGCGCAGTCTGTGGCTCAATGCAGACGCCATCGGAATCTTCGGTATAGACGACCCAATAGGGGCTATCGGATTCCACCGTAAGTCGAGCGGCTCCTGGCCAGACAACCTCTGGAACGCCACGGACTCCGACAAAGGTGTCATCCCAAGGCTCTGGCAGCGGTGAAATCAATTCATTTTCAATGAGCTTTTCATCGCC
>CAIXHZ010000150.1 GCA_903919375.1 uncultured Actinomycetes bacterium
ATATGTGGCGTAAATGGGAAGGGAAAAGGAGTTTGCCAACGAGAGCACGGCGCACATGGAGACTAGGTGCAGGACTCCTGCGATGATGTTGAAGCGACGAAGCGGCTTGATATCAGCTGGTGTAATTGAACTCATGGACGAAAGTTTATTCGTGCTTGCGCGCTTCGCGCACGGCAACACGGTCTAAATCCGGGTGCTCGGCGAGAAATTTACTCACGGAAGGACGGTTCCATGCGGCCAGATCACGAAGCGCCCAACCAATGGCCTTAGCAATGAAAAACTCATGTTCGCCGGAATGTTCGTGACAGTATTTCAAGAGCAGGGCGACATCGGTATCTTGCTTGCGCCCGCGCTGGTGTTGTATGGCCGCTCGATTTAGCCAGAAGTTCTCGCTCTTATTCCACTTATTCATGAGTGGAATAAGGCCGAATTTCTCAGTCAACGGAGAAACCGCCGCAGTTCCGAGACTATCGACAGTGTCCCACCACGGATTCATTGTTACTAGGTGCTCAACATGCTCGGCGAGAAATTTTCTATCAGCGCAATCTATAAAGTAGGCGATCATGTCGCAGGCGACATAGCAATATTCGCGGTGGGGAAGTGCCCACAGTGCGCGAGCAGTTCTGCCGAGTCGCTCTGAAGTTGGTTTATCTAAAGTTTTAAAGAACTTTTTACCAAGATCTCGACGCGCCGGGGTCCTCACTCCAAGAAATGGCGAAACATCTTTCATGTACGCCTGCATATCTATGGCGTCGTACTTATCTCCTAATGTGGGGAGCTCTCGCTGAAAGTAGCCAAGTACGGCGCTTTGGAAATTCACCTCTAAAATCTAGCGTGGATGGGCGGCAAACCAATCTCGAGCCATGGCCAATATCTGTGTTTCCGTCATGGCTTCCAAATTCTCATCCAGTGCATCAACGACTTTCTTGGCGATATCGGCATGATTTCGCTCTAGATATTGAACAAAGTGCAGCATCGCGCTGGACTTTCCATGCCCATGGCCGATGAGAAGTAGTTCCGAGGCGCCCGCAATTGCCTTTGCTATATTCCCAAAATAGGCAGGTTCGCCGGTGCCCTCACCTCGTCCATGACCTTCTGGATCGTTGCGGTGATGATGCTCATTGAGAGATGACGGAGCAAAGATCTTCTCGGGTGCGCTGCCCTTAGCTGTGCCGGTAGCCCAAACTCGAGCCTCTCGCTTAGTGATTGTTACAACGACGAATTTCTCGGAAATATCCATTTTCGCTCCCTAGGGTGATTGCCCATTACATTAAACCTACACAATGCGAAAATCGAGGTTTATTAGTGGGGGAGGCACTCAAAGCAGGCGTGTTTAGCGCCGTAAATCTAGAGTGAGACTGGGAGAATATGGAGATGAACTTTGAAACTTCGATTGTTAAGTCGCTCAACCATTGGGGCGCAAATCATGTTGGCCTTGTAAAGTTTGTGGCCAATGATTTCGTTTATCTCGCAATCCTCCTAGGTCTACTCACGTTTCTCTATATTGAGTGGAAGGTGGCAGTAAAGCCGCTCTTCAGTGCCTTTAATATTCGCAAAGTGATTGCCGATGGCGCCTTATGGCTCGCACTTCCTATGGTTGTAGCAGTCGTTCTCTCCGAATTACTTTCTAAGCTATTTGACCGCGCTCGTCCATTTGTGGCTCACCCAAATGAAATCAAAGCTCTATTTCCTCACGGTGCAGATGGGGGCTTTCCCTCTCACCATATGGTCTTTACTGTCGCCCTCGCTGTTTGCGTGATAGAAATGCATGATCGAGTTGGTTGGATTGTCATAGCAATGGCAGTAATTTCTGGTATCGCGCGCGTTATGGCTGGAATTCACTATCCAAGTGACATCGTTGTGGGAATTCTAATCGGCGCTGTAATTCCACCGCTTACAGCAAAGGTTTTAAATAAGTTCCGATTTAAACGACTTTAAAATTCACGAATCGGGCGCACGTTGTCGTACTGCCCTGAGGTGGAGGACCCGAGTGTGTTGTTCTTCAGGTCCTGTCCTTCGCTTGAGGCTTGAACTAAATATCGCGTGTACGCCTTATTGGTGTTTGTTACATATTCGGTCGAGCTCCAGTAGACCGAGTTAACTTTAAAGGCATCATTTCCACTGGCATTAGCTCCTGGTACTGAAATACAGGTTTGCGCAGTTGCGGTATTCGTTGATGTTTCAGCGCTTCCATTTACAAAGTTACACATGACGTTTAGTTCAAAGCGAGAGGGCAGGAACCAGTCCGAATATCCGCTGTTGGTGTAATTCATCGCCGCCTGGGCTGCATATGTACAAGAGGAGATTGGTGCACATGTGGTGCTGCCATTGGCTTGATAGATGGCTAAAGTATTTGAATAACCAGAACCTACATTGGGACTTTGGGTCGTGGTGATCGAATTTTGATTTGGTGCCCAGTTATTAAAGTATGGATCGGCGCTTAATCCGGACCAAGTATTTGGAGCCATCTCTATGTAATGACAAGTTGATGCCATAGCAGCCCCGCAAGAGTGCTCTTCACAAAGAGCGAACCGAGTAACAAAAAGGCCCCCGATTTCTCGAGGGCCTTTAGCGATACGGTGACG
>CAIXHZ010000151.1 GCA_903919375.1 uncultured Actinomycetes bacterium
ATGAGGCACTCGCGGCGCAGGTAGTTGGCGCGGTTCATAAGTTGCGCGACATGGATATTGAAAAGGCGCCGGGCGTGGCCGAGACCATTGATTGGGTCCAATCACTCGATGCGATCGGCGCTGTTGAACTCACCGAAACAAATGCCGACGAGACGCTGGGCGCAGTCATAAAAGGCCGCGATGACCTTGATTTCGTAGGTTCAAATTTGTCGGAACTTGTTTCGGGTGACTAACACCTTAGGTTTCGACGAACTCTTCGTTGAATTCGCGCAAGAGCTTCGCACCGTGGGCTTAGTCATTGGCTCAGACGATGTCCTAACTTTCTGCCAAGCAAATCACTTGCTTGATCCCAGTGATGTCATGAATATCTACTGGGCTGGGCGCACCACGCTGGTTCGACGCCAGGACACTATTCCGGCCTATAACCGTAAGTTCTACCAATTCTTTTTAGAGATATCCGAAGAAGAGACCAATGTCGCCAAGAAGAAGTTCAAGGCGATGATCAATACTGCCGCCACCTTAGAGATTCCCCAGACCGAAGAGGGTGAACCCAACAGTGGTGAAGAAGAGAAGAAACTCGGTTTTGTTGCGGCCGTCAACGATATCTATCGCAATAAGAATTTTTCTGATTGCTCCGATAAGGAGTTGTTGGCACTGCGCAAAATGATTTCGGCGCTAAAGATTTCGCCCCCGGTACGCCGCACTCGCCGCGTTCAAAGTGTGCGCAAAGGCGCTCAGATCAATATGCGCAAGATGGTTCGCGAGACGATGCGCACCCATGGCGAACCCAACGAGATTCTCTTCTCCAAGCGCAAAGAGAAGCTACGCCCGATTGTGCTCATTCTTGATGTCTCTGGATCGATGGCCGATTACTCACGCAATCTCTTACAAATGGCTTACTCTGCGCGCCGCGCCAATCAAAAGGTCGAGGTCTTCTGTTTTGGTACCAGGCTCACTCGAATTACTAAATCACTTTCCAAGCGAAATCCCGATGAAGCGATGAAGCTGGCCGGCCAGGAAGTTATGGACTGGGATGGTGGAACGCGTATCGGCGATAGCGTCACTACCTTTATCAAACGCTGGGGCAAGACTCGCATTGGCCGTGGTTCGATCGCCATCATCTGTTCTGATGGGCTCGATCGCGGTGATCCGGCGACGCTCGCTGCCGCCATGGAGAGCCTGTCGCGTATTGCCTTTCGGGTTATCTGGATGAATCCCCACAAAGGCGATGCCACTGAATGGAAGCCGATGTCACTCGGCATGATGGTGGCCGATCCATTTATCGATGAAGTAGTCTCAGGTCATAACCTCAAGAGTCTTGAGGATTTCTCTCGCAAGCTCGCTCGAATCCGATAGGGGAATAAGAATGCGTTTTAGCGTTTCCATTACTGTTGAAGGCGATCGCCCTATGACTCGCGAAGAGATCGTCGAGTTTGCCGATGCAGTTGCACCATACAGTGGCATTGCTTCAGGAATTGGCGAGCATGGCTATGGCGCCCAGATCATCATCGAAGCCGAAGACTCAGTGATCGCAGTTCAAGAGGGAATCGATACCTTCATCGCCTGCCGCGAGAAGGCTGGCCTGCCAGAATGGCCAGTACTTAAAGCTGAGACTATGTCTGAAGACGAAGATTGGGAAGACGACAACTAATGATTCGTCTCGGCTCCCTCGCCGGTTATCCCTTTGAAGGTCCCCGCGCACTTGCCGGTTGGACTCCCCCTGCAGCGCCAGCGGTTTATGTGATCATGACCCTCGATGATGCCGAGAAGAAGCCCACTGAATTTGCCACTATCTATGCCGGTGAGAGCGCTGATCTCACTAAAGAGGGATTTCCCTTTAAGCATCCTCGCGCACCACTCTGGATTAATCGCGCCGGAAATAAATTCAATCTCTATGTCGCTTGGTTTGAAGTCATGGGCGGCACTCAAAAGCACCGAACTCAGATCGTGGGCGAACTACTCGCAACCTACGAGCCGAGCTGTAATGATGAAAAATATGAACAGGCTTGGAAAGACGAATGGATCGGTGAGTATTCGCATACTTTCACCGATCCATTAACGACTGATCGCAACCCTAATAAATAGGGCCTTTTACTTATTTGTACTAATTAATCGATCTTGATTCCGACACCCTCGAAGAGGCGTGAGCGGCGATGGCCCATTGCTGGGAAGTTTGGTGGACGGTGCTCTGGATTAGCATCCGGAACATAGGTCGCACCCTTCACAATTCCTTCAGCGAAGGAGTAGAGAAGTGGAAGCGCGCCGGCAACAACATTTCCGGTGGTGTTAATGCGCTCAAGACCTGGTTCGATAATGTCGGCATCTTTCTTGATCTGCCACACAATATCGGCTGCCTCTTCTAGCTTTGCGCCTACTGCTTTGAGCTGGCGGCCCACGATGAAGAGATAGATAGCAAGACCTGCAATGAGAGCGACGATATCGACGACGCTAAAGATCTGAAGTGACTTTACATTCATTAGGAACGCACCTTATCTAGAACGCGGCCGAGGAATAGGTGATGCTCAAGGCCTTCAGCAAGTACGGCATCGACCGCTTTAGCAGTCTCATCGATGAGTACGGTGTTAGAGGTATTGGCACGAGCTGCAGTCAATGTCTCGCGAATCTGAGCGACGCGAGTGTCAATGGTGCGAACGAGGAGAACCAAGATGGTGAGTAGCGCTGCAACTGCAACAACTACGACAGCACCCAAGATATCTGCTAACTGCCAGAGATCATGTACAGCTTTTGTTGGCTCCATGTAGGTCAGCCTCCCAACTTCTTGCGGCCACGGTTGAGACCAGCGACAATTGCATTGGCCGATGCAATAGTGGTCTTGAGATTTGTGAGCGCTGCAGTGTTGCGCTCCGCACCTTCGAGTCCGGCGTTTATCGAGCGAGCTTGGCCGCCGATCTTATGTGCCAAGAGCAAGATAGGTACAACGAGTGCAACAACGACAAGCACAACAACGAGTGCGATGATGTAGCCGGCTAGCCAGCCACTGTGTCCAGTGAAGTTCATGGGCGCCCCTTAGATCGACTCGGCAAAGTCACGAACCGGCTTGAGGCTGGCGTTGACTGATGCGACGGCGGATGGGACGGTGGCAGTCTTTGCGACGATGACTTGAACTCCGCCATCGAGTGCATCGAGTGTCTTCACAACTGCGCGTAGGTGACCGATAACTCGGATCAAACCTAGAGCGGCAGCTGCGATGATCAGCGTTGCCAAAATGAGTGTGAATACTGCTTCTTGTGGCATTTTCTCTCCTTATCCCAGCAACTTAGAAACGGGACCGGCGTAACGGACTGCGCCATTTGCAACATCTGCAATGACCGCCTCGGTGCGCGCTAATTGTGTAGGTGTGTTGTTGAGTTCGCCGATTAGCGCAACTCCGCCAGCGAGTGCATCATCTGCAGCTCCGCGAATTGTCTCTAGCGGTCCGAGGACAGCATTGAGAAGAGCAACTAGTACTGGCACGATGACAATCAAAAGAACGAGATTGCCGATTCCCCATAGGCTCATATTTTTCCTCTCTCTTTCCGGGCTAGCGCCGTGGCACTGGTTGGTAAGGCAAGAAGAAGCGAGCGAAGATACGGCTCGCGGCCTTCTTGAAGACGGTTCCTGCAATCGCAAGTGCGCTAGCAGACTTAGGACCACCCACGGTATTGGGATCAAGGCCCTTGGCAATGGCATCCATGCGAAGTGCCATCGTGACAGCGGTCTGGTTAACAAGGACGCCCGTGATATCGGCGATCAAGCTACGACCGAACTGAGCAGCAGCGCCAGAGATCGTGAGATCGAGTCCGATGTTGACGCGAGTACCGGTGGCGATGGTGACGAGTGATGCGGTGAGAACTGCTTGTGCTTCGCCGCGACCCTTCTTATCGGCTCCAGATGCGTTGAGAATAATGGTCTTCTTTGCATTATCGCGAGATTCGACCTTTGCTTCGCCAGCAAATTCAAGCTTTACTGGGCCAGCAGAGATATTTACATCGCCTGCATAGTGATCTTTGGCGATCTCTTGAGTGAGATCTGCGCCTGGGATACAGGCCGCAATCTGCGGTACATCATCGAAGAACTTCCAGACCGCATCGATCTGTTGATCGACATCGATTGATTGCGAGATGAGCATTATGCCTCCTGATAGATGTACGAGGTTGGATTTTTCTCAAAGCTAGCGCGGCATCCTGGTGCGCAGAAGTAGTACGTCGTTCCTTCATACTCAAAGGGACGATTAGCTTTCTCTGCAGTCACTGTCATGCCACAAACTAAATCAATTACTTCTTCGGGTTGGATCACATTGAGCATGGTGTGACCGGATTGAGAACCAGAAGAGTGTGTACCCGCCGCTGGTGTGAGCTTGCCCGCTGCTCGCAATTGCACGAGCTCGGCCAAGATCGCCACAGCCATTTCGCGGTGGGTGGTGTGTCCTAGATCGAGACCAGCCGGCAGATGAATCTTTTCGATATCTGAGGCTTGGAATTTACGATCCTGGAGGTAAGCCAAAACAGCTTGGCCGCGCTTGCGTGATGCGACAACTCCGAGATACAACGGCTTGGCGGGCAAGGCAATTTCTGCAGCTTCTTCATCGCCATGACCTTGGGTTGCGACAACAACTACGGATGAACTATTCACTGAATCTGTGGTGAAGTCATTGAGATCAATGAGCTTCACACTCCAATCGAGTGCTTGAACCAAATTAAAGAGCGTCACTGCCATCGGCGAGCGACCAACGATTACCACGCGAGGAGATGCGAGAACCGGCTCCACATAAATCTGCAGCGCCCCTTCACTCTGGCAGGCCATGGGAACAGTGATGACTCCGTCAGGAACATGCATCCCGAGGAAATCTTTCTCTTGTCCGAGCCAAATGAGTTTGGCCTTGCCCTCTTCCATCACCTTTTTGGCTTCGCGGATGAGGACCGGCTCGGCACATGCTCCGCCGATCCATCCGTGAAGTTTTCCATCTGAGGTAATGATGGCGCGTGAACCGCTATGGCCCGATGAAGGTCCTTGGCGCCAAACGACAGTAGCCATCACAAAAGCTTCACCGCTCTGTGTGAGTTCTACTGCGCGCTGCATCACGCCCATACCTTCAACAGCCTGTTGGGACATTATTAGTTGCCGATCCGAACTGGTGGCATACCGCTGATGTCTTTTCCGGTTTGGATTGCTTCATAGACACGGTTTGGCATCATTGGCATATCGATGTTACGAACGCCCTTGTGCTTCAACGCATCCATGACAGCGTTAACGAATGCTGCCGGTCCACCTACAGTTGCGCATTCACCAATTCCCTTGGCACCGATTGGGTGGTGTGGGCATGGTGTAACAACTTCGTAGAGTTCCCAACCTGGAGTTTCCCAAGCAGTTGGTAGCAAGAAGTCCATGTAGTTTCCGCCGATGATATTTCCTTCTTCATCGTAGGTTTGATACTGCATGTTTGCCATTGCATACGCTTCGGTGAGGCCACCCATGATCTGTCCTTCGACGATCATTGGATTGATACGCACGCCGCAGTCGTCGACTGCAACAAACTGAACAACATCCCAAACGCCAGTCTCTGGATCGACTTCGACCTTGCAGATGTAGCAACCAAATGGCCAGGTGAGGTTTGGTGGATCATAGTAGGCAACGCTCTCTAAGCCTGGTTCCATGCCGTCAGGCATATTGGAGTAAGCCGCCATGGCGCACTCTTGGATCGATACGCCGCGCTCTTTATTAGAACGGACATAGAAGCGACCAAGCTCCCACTCGATATCTTCTTCAGATACTTCGAGCAAGTGTGCTGCGATCTTACGAGACTTGGCACGGACCTTACGAGCGGCCATCGCAATTGCTGCGCCAGCTACTGGTGTAGAACGTGAGGCATATGTACCCATACCAAATGGAGCAGTATCGGTATCGCCTTCTTCTACGACGATGTCATCTGCTGGAATACCGAGCTCGTGAGCAACAATCTGTGCCCATGTGGTCTCGTGGCCAGTTCCTTGTCCACGTGATCCGGTACGGAGCATTGCTTTTCCGGTCATGTGCACGCGAAGTTCAGCAGAGTCGAACATCTTGATTCCAAGAATGTCGTACTCACGGCTGTTACCAGCACCGAGTGGTTCGGTCATGGTGGAGATACCGATACCGAGCATCTTGCCGCGTGAAGCTGCTTCTGCGCGTTGTGCTTCCAATGTCGACCAGCCAATTGCTTCAAGGCCGATATCCAAGCACTTGCCGTACTGACCGGAGTCAGTCAAGAAGCCAAATGGTGTGCGGTGTGGGAAGTCGTCATCCTTCACAAAGTTAATGCGACGGAACTCAGCTTGATCCATTCCTAGATCATCAGCCGCTGCTTGAACCATACGCTCTTGGAAGAACATCGCTTCAGTAACGCGGAATGAACAACGATAAGCAACGCCACCAGGTGCTTTATTGGTGTAGTAACCAGTCGAGAACATATGCGCTGCAGGAATGTCGTAGCAAGCGAATGCTGAGTGCATCAGACCAATTTTGAACTTAGATGGCTGAGCATCGGCGAAAAATGCACCGTGATCAGAGATGGTGTTCATGCGAACGCCGAGGATCTTTCCATCCTTGCGAAGCGCCATCTCACCCTTGAGGTAAACGTCGCGACCAAAGCCGGTGGAGACCAAGTTACCGGTCTTATCTTCGATCCACTTCACTGGCTTTTCGGTCAAGATCGAAGCCAAGATGCAGATGACATAACCTGGGTAAACCGGAACCTTGTTACCAAATCCACCACCGATATCTGGTGAAATAATGCGGATCTGATGCTCAGGAAGTTCGGCAACAAGAGCAACTGCGGCTCGAACAATATGTGGCGCCTGGGTTGTCATGTAGACAGTGAGCTTTCCACTTGCACGATCGAAATCGGCGACCGAGCCGCAGTTTTCGATAGGTGATGGGTGGGTACGTGGATAGTGGAGTTCAATCTTGGAGACGACATCGGCCTCGTCGAATGCCTTATCGGTACGTGACTTATCACCGATCTCCCAATCGAAGACTTTGTTTCCTACCTGGCCAGCCTTGTCATCACGGATCAAGATGGCATCTGCCGCAGCTGCCTGTACTGGGTTAACGATTGCAGGCAAGATCTCGTAATCAACGACGATCTTTCCGCAGGCATCTTTAGCAATATATGGGTCATCGGCAATAACGGCGCAGACTTCTTGGCCTTGGAAACGGACCTTATCCGTTGCAAGCACAGCTGCGATGTCATAGGAAAGGGTCGGCATCCACGCAAGATTGCGCGCAGCCATCATTTCACCGGTGAGAACCAGACGAACTCCTGGCATATCCCATGCAGCGCTGGTATCAATCGACTTGATACGTGCGTGAGCAACTGGGCTACGGAGAATCTCCATATGCAACATGCCTGGTAGAACTACGTCGTCGGTGTAATTACCTTTACCGCGGATAAAGCGGTTATCTTCAACGCGGCGGCGGCTTGCGCCCATTCCGCCAATTTTGATTTCGTCTAATGACATATCTCTCTCCGCCTTACTTTAGTTCTGCGCGCATTTTTTCTGCGGCCCAGAGGATTGACTTGACGATGTTTTGGTATCCGGTGCAACGGCAGAAGTTGCCGGAGATTGCCCAACGAATTTCATCTTCGGTGGGGTTGAGATTCTTTTCAAGAAGTGCCTTGGCAGACATCATCATTCCTGGTGTGCAGAAACCACACTGAAGACCGTGCTCTTGCTTGAAGCCCTCTTGAACTGGGTGAAGTTCGGATGCAGTTGCTAGTCCTTCAACAGTCTCAACATTATGACCGTCGGCTTGAACAGCAAGCATGGTGCATGACTTCACTGGCCGACCATCAACGAGAACGGTGCAGGCACCACAGCTCGATGTATCGCAACCGGTGTGAGTACCAGTCAACTTCAACCCTTGACGCAACATATGTGCAAGGAGCAGACGTGGTTCGATATCAAGTGTGCGATCTTCGCCATTGACATTGATCGTTACTCGACGGACAGGTGTTCCTTCGGCAGGCGGCGTAGCAATTTCTTCGTAGAGGCTAGACATTGATTAGGCTGCTTTCTGTGCGGAGTGAGCGGTCAAGATACGTGTAACAAATGTTGCAACCAAGTGACGCTTATATTCAGCAGAGCCACGATGATCGCTACGAGGTTCAGCTTTAGCGGCAACGAGTTCGGCGCACTTTGCAATTGAAGTTGCGTTTAGGGTTTGACCAATTAAGGATTCAGCAGCATCGTTGGCATCGATGGTCTTACCACCCACGCCTGCAAGTGCAATGCCGGCACCAATGACGCGATCGCCATCCATATCGAGTGCGACAGCAACTGATGCAGTTGCAAAGTCACCGACGCGACGCTCGAGCTTGAGGTAACCGCCAACTCGCTTGCCCTTGGGAGCAGGAATAACTGCTTCAATCGCAATTTCGTTGTAGTTGAGCGCATTGGCATATGGACCTTGGACAAAGTCCTTCATCGCAATGGTGCGCTTGCCCTTAGGGCCTTGCGCAACGATGGAACCGTGAAGTGCGATCATGGTCGCAGCCCAGTCACCTTGTGGATCTGCGTGACAGACCGAACCGACGAATGTTCCACGAGTACGAATAACAGGGTCAGCAACTAGTGGCGCAGCAGCAGCAATTGTTGGCTGAAGCTTTGCGATCTCTGCTGAGTCGACCAAATGTTCGTGGCGAACAAGTGCACCGATATGGCACGTTCCATCAGCATCGAAAGTAATTTTATCGAGCCCAGGAATGTTGTTGATATCAATGAGTTCATCAGGGAAAGCAAAGCGAAGCTTGAGCATTGGGATCAAGCTCTGTCCGCCCGCTAATACTTTTGATTCACCTTTACCGGCATCGAGAAGCTTGACTGCTTCTTCAATGGTCTTCGGAGATTCATATTTAAATCGTGATGGATACACCTGTACTCCTCTTTACTTTTTCTTAGTATCGCGAACAGCGGTGGGCATGGAATCTGCATCTGGATCAGGACGTGGCTCTTGATGTGCAGGCCAAGGTCCTTGCACTGGTTGGCTTGCTACTTTAAAGAAATCAATAAATTGTGGCCATGCCCAAATTGTTGGAGTAGCACCTTCTTTTTCTTTAGGTGTGTTCTCAATCAGTTCGAAGAAGCGTGGGTTACCGCGCTCATGACCTGTGGATTCAATTGCCATCGTGATTCCTTTTCTCGTGCAACAGTGCGTGAATGAAAAGCAAAAAGCGGTATTGATTGGTGAAGCGCAAAGTGGTGGACTTTCTGAGAAAACGGTAACACCCATGAGTAACATCAACAAGGCTTTGCAGATGAAAATGGTTCGCAGTTATCAGATTCTCAGGAATGAAATATTTCGGCTAGTGCGTTATCAAAACGTTATAAAGAGCCAGGTGGTGGAAGTTACTGACTTTCAAAGCTCAGTAGATCTTCGGGAGTATCCACGTCGCCATCAGTGGCAAGAAGATCCAAGGAAATCATTTCAATATCATCTCGACCCTTGAGATATCCCCGGGCACCTTGATCACCAATGGCGCTATCGACAATCCCCTGCCAATGGTTTCGCGAAAATTTCACCGGATGGCCAGATTTTCCGCCATAACTGCCGATCGCGAGTTCGGCTGGCGAACTGGCAACGGCTGCGAGCGCAGCGGGAGTCATTCCTGGCAGATCCACCAGGCTTACAACAACGGCATCCACCTCGGGCCGAGCTTGGATAGCGCTCAATCCCACGCGAAGTGAGGAGCCCATGCCCTCGGCCCACTCCTTATTAATAAGTATCTGCGCTCCGGGAACCTCCCCGACCCATGCCCCCAAAACGACATAGACCTCGGAGATACCGGCGGCATGAAAGTTCGCGACGGCTCGATCGACGAGGCGCTGGCCATTAATCTCGACGATCGCTTTGGGAGAGCCCATGCGTGAGCCAGATCCCGCGGCCAAGATCAGTCCAACCTGCATGTCTATACTCTACGTTATGCGCGAAATCATGGAAGAGGTACTGCCTTCCTTTAATTCCCAGACTCCGTTTGCGCTCGCAACCGTGACTCGCACCTGGAGTTCTGCTCCTCGCCCAGTGGGCGCGTCAATGGCGGTCTCCATATCTGGTGAAGTCATCGGTAGCGTCTCAGGTGGTTGTGTTGAAGGCGCGATTTATGAAGCAGCGCTCGAAGTTTTGAAAACTGGAAATCCTTGCTCGGTTACCTATGGCGTCAGCGATGACAACGCCTTTGCTGTGGGACTTACCTGCGGTGGAACGATCGAACTCTTTATTCAAGTCGTCGATAAAGAAAATTATCCGCAATTCGCCGAAATTGCGCGCGAAATTCGTAATGAAGTCGCAGTCGGCGTCGCCACCATTATTAACGGTGAAGAAGGACTTGGTAAGCGCATCGTCTTTGGTCGTCAGGGTTTTGCTGGCTCACTCGGAAATGCTGACCTCGATAAAGCAGTCTTCGATAGCGCACTGGGTTTACTCGATCAAGGAAAGACCAAGACCCTCAAGATCGGCAGTCAAGGCCAAGCGCGCATGGAAGATCTCTCCATCTTCGTGGAATCTTTCGCCCCAACACCACGCATGATCGTCTTTGGCGCCATTGATTTTGCAGCAGCAGTAAGTCGAATCGGAAAGTTCATGGGTTATCACGTGACTGTCTGCGATGCCCGAGAACTCTTCGCTACCAAGCGCCGCTTCCCAGAAGCCGACGAGATTGTTGTCGATTGGCCACATCGTTACTTGCCCACTGTAAATGTCGATGAGCGAACTGTCATCTGCGTTTTAACTCATGATCCTAAATTTGATGTTCCCGTTCTCGAGATCGCACTTCGATCCAAAGCTGGATATATCGGCGCTATGGGCAGTCGTCGCACCCACGATGATCGCATGAATCGCTTGCGTGAAATTGGTATGACCGAGGCTGAACTCAGTCGTTTACGCTCCCCTATTGGCTTAGATCTTGGCGCACGCACTCCAGAAGAAACCGCGATCTCTATTGCTGCCGAAATCATCTCCGACATCGTGGGCGGTACCAATCAACCACTTCGTGCTGGCGATGGCGCTATTCACAAGACCTCACTTGCGAGTGAAGATGAAGCTCCACCCGTTATCAAGTATTAAAGCCCGCTCATTTGGAGTAGTACTGCTCCTGACCTTTCTCTTCCAAGCCCTCATTTCGCCACCCGCACATGCCGCTGCACTAATTTTTAATATTGATGCCGCTAATAATGCCAGCTGGCCATCGCACTCAGGTGCGACCATTTCAGACAGTACGGGCAATGCATCGGCTGGTACTGCTACCAGCGTTACTTATAGCTCAGCGGGTGGTGGCTCATTTGTCTTTGGCGGTGCAAGCTATATCTCCTTTCCATCCTATAACTTCGGTAGCGCTTTCTCAGTTGTGGCGTGGGTAAATCCAAATTCCACGAATAGTACGATCAATACCATCATCGCAAACGGCACTGGTGGACTAACCCCCGCCGGTTTTAAGATGTACTGGAACTCATGGAATACCAGCGATAAAAATCTCATTGTTGAGGCTGGAAATGGATCCAGTGGTGGAGCCGTTGCAACAAGCGGTGGAAATGTCATTTCTAACAACACTTGGTATCAAATTGTTTATGAATTAGATACGGTAAATCAGACCGTCAGCATGTACGTTAATAAATCACTCAAAAGTTCATCAGGAACAGTCGTCGCTTCAATTGCGACCAATCAAGCCTTTAAAGTCGGTATGTTTGCTGATTCCAGCTATGGAATGTATGGCTCGATCGGAAAACTCGAGGTCTATAACAACCTGCTCTCCACAAGCGATATCTCATCCGATTACTCCTCGAATGCCCCGCGCTTTGGCCTGGTTGCAGCGTTGGGCACCCCTTTAGCCCCATCGGTCTCCAATATTCAGAGTAATCAGATATCGGTAACCGGTTCGGCCGTTGCTAATGCATCTAGCTATCTCGCAACCATCTATGGTAGTGACTCCACCACTGTTATCGAAACTCAAACAATTACGACTGCAAACATCGCAAATCCAACTTCACTGGCTGGGTTAAACCCGTATTCCAACTATTTCGTCAGCTTGATTGCTCAAGGAGATGGGGTGAACTATGTCAATTCTCTGGAGAGCACAAAGGTGGCATTCACAACTGCCAAAGGCCCGACCAGCATCAGCTTGGCCGACGCCCAAGGTGGAAGTGCACTCTTTAGAACGCTCGATCAAATAACAGCCACTCTTACTGGTTCAACTACCGGCAAAGTCTCTTTCTTCCAATACAACAAAGCGATTCCTGGATGTAAGGGCTTGATCGCTAGCTCGTCAACGGTTCGCTGTAACTTTAAGGCCGCACTCCATGGAAATATTCCGGTCTACGCAACCTTCATCCCAAGTCAAAGTAGTTTGCTACCTTCAACTTCAGTCAAGATTAATATCGTGGCAACCTTGAGAAGCAATAATCGCTAATCATTAATAAGTAAAAGTAATCCAACGAGCTGGTGCTCCAGCTGCATGCTGGCCGGGATCAATCACTGCAAAGCCATCGGCAAAGGCAACACCGCGAAGCATCGCCGAATTGAGATATTCGGTAGGAGTAAAGATGCCATCAACCACAGTCCCAGGAACTACGCGTGAGAAATTCTCTGGCGTCTTTTGGGCAGATGCCAACGAGATTGGTGCAAGTGGTTCTGGCTTCTTACCGAGTAGCGAATCAATAACTGGAATTCCAAATGATGTGAGAGCTGCAAGTGCTGATTGCGGATTGCCGGGTAGCGCAATAAATGGAATTGCGCGATCGGATGTTGGAATTGATGCGAGAAGAATGTGATAGCCCGGGCGAACGCGCGCGCAATCGATCAGGTACTCACCGTGCAACGCAGCAATAGTGGGCTTTACAAAATCTCGTGGGCCATCGGCAGTTCCGCCAGTGGTGATAACGAGATCTACTGCTCCCACTACGCTCTTTGCTTTTGTGATGAGAACGTCGAGATCATCTTCGACAAAGTCGGTAATGATAACTTCAGCGCCTAAATTATTGAGAAGTGAAGGAAGTTGTGGGCCAAGTGCGTCGCGAATCGCGCCACCTTCAGGAACGCCACTATGAATGAGTTCATCACCCAGGAAGAAAATTGCGATCTTTGGTTTGCGAGTAACGGCAATAGTGTCGTGACCAGTAGCTGCAAGTAAACCCACCATTGGTGGCGTTAAGCGCGTGCCAGAAGTAATAAGAAGTTCACCTTTTTTACTTTCGAGCGCTGCCGGGCGAATATTTGCCCCGTTATCAATTGCGCCGTGAATCGCACCGTCTTTCTCTTCTGCGATCTCCCAAGGAATAACCGCTTCACAGCCATCGGGGATGACGCCACCGGTCGCAATACGCAGCGATTGGCCGGGTGCGAGTGTGAGTTCTGACTTCTTGCCGGTCGCGACTTCGCCAATGATCTTCCATGGCGCGCTTCCAGCAATCGCCCAACCATCCATGGATGAGGTGGCATAGGCAGGTAAGTTGCAGAGTGAATGAAGATCGGTAGCGGCAATGCGGCCGACGCATTGGCCGAGCGGCAGGGCTTGGCTGACTAACGAAATGAAAGAGTTCTGCGCAATTTCGCGCCCTTGATCCCAGCTACCCTCGCGCATCGCGTTAGTTGCGGTCGGAGAGTTCTTTTTCGAGAACTGCGACCTTCTTATGGAGCTTGAGGTGAATGACCACCATGGCGATGTCGACAACGAACATCACGCCCATAATCGCCCACATTATGTTCATCTCGAGGCGATCACTCGTTGCTGGTGCCATATTCATGGGTTAATTAAATACCATTCAAGACAGATATGGCTTCGGCTAAGACAGAAACGGCAATCTCCTCGGGGCCTTTGGCGCCAATATTGAAACCGGCTGGCCCGAAGATGCGTGAGAGGTCGGTGATATCTTGATAAGCCAACCAATCTGCTCGCTGCTCCTGCATCTTCTGTGAACCCATGGCACCGATATAGCCCGCTTTACTTTCCAGCGCATATGCCAGAGCACGGCCAGAAATTTCTACCTCGTGGCCCATCACCAAGATGCCATCCATGGGTGAGAGGCGCGCAGTGAAGCCTGCAAAGATATCGTTGCGATTTGTTATCTCCGCTTTCCAGCCCAACCGACGAGCGCCGGCAGCAATTGCTTCAGCGATCGGTCCCTGACCGGAAATAATAAATTGGATTACAGGGCGATAGATAGTGATGATCTTCTCGCCAAGATCTGTGGATTCGATTGCGCCAGAGGCAAAGAGTTCGGAGACATCTTTTTCTGCAGCCAAAATTGTTGCATCCGTAAAGAGTTCGATCGAAACAATTTCATCGCCAGAAATCTTGGAGACAATCGCAATCGACTGGCGTTCGTTAAGCGCTGGCCATAGATCGGCTTCAAAGAGTGAGGCAGGTGCAATTCCAAACTTCAACGTTGTTCCGATTTCTAGTCCG
>CAIXHZ010000152.1 GCA_903919375.1 uncultured Actinomycetes bacterium
GATCATGCGAGCAATCTAGAACAAGGTTGAAATATCTTTGTCGCACACTTTTGATGTGATCTGTCGGTCAATTCCGACAGTTGAGCCCGATCTGTCGGGAAAAGGCGCCCTGTGAGGCGCGATAATTCGGGAGTGAAACGCGCCGGAGCACTCGCCTTAAGCTCGCTCCTGCTGCTTACTTCGTGCGGACAGGCCAAGCCAACTGTTGCCGATATCGGCCCCGCTCAGATTCATTTGGCCGTGGTTCATTCCGGCGAAGTCGCTACCGCAAAACGGATTGTTGCGCTGGCTAATGGCAGCGCCGAGATCGTTGCATCGCTGGGTTTTCAAGCCAATTTAGTGGGTCGCGATATCGCATCGACGATGCCCGAGCTGGCGCAGATTCCGATCGATACCGATGCTCATCAGATTTCAGTCGAACGCGTTCTCTCCCAACGCCCTGATTTAGTTCTGATTGATTCGACGTCAAGCCCTGCGACCGCGATTGCGCAGTTAAAGCAGAGCGGCATCAAGGTAGTAATGGTTCCTTCACCTTTCACTGTTGCAGGTGTTCTAGAAAAAGAGAAGGCAGTTGCTGATGCAATTGGCACACCTAAGGCTGCAGCGTTACTTGCAAAGTCGCTGACCGATATTTCATATCCAAAGAGTGCGACCAAGGTCGCCTTCCTTTACTTGCGTGGCACCGCGTCGATCTATCTGATTGGTGGCAGGGGTTCGGGCGCTGATTCACTCTTCCAGAGCATTGGTGTGCAGGATGTTGGGGCGCAGAATTTAAAGACGCCATTCACTGCCTTGTCGGCTGAGGCGCTGATTCAGATGCAGCCAGATGTCATTGTTCTGATGACGAAGGGGCTTACATCAGTAGGCGGCGTTGATGGTTTAGTTCAACTTCCGGGGATCGCGCAGACACCAGCTGGAAAGAATAAGCGCATTGTCACGGTTGATGATTCGTTACTTCTTTCATTTGGGCCGCGCACCGCGCCACTCTTGCCACTTCTTCGCGCGGCGATCGATAAGGCGATGGCAAAGTAAATGTTCCTGCGTAAATACAAGATGAGTCTTATTACAAGTGCTTCGCTCATAGTGATGGTTGCGCTCTTCTTGCTCTCACTCAACTCTGGCATTGTTCATCTGCACTCATCGATCTGGTCGCTTCTCGGCACTCACGCTGGGATCGATGCCAACACCGTCTGGCAGATTCGCTTTCCCCGCGCCCTAGGAGCTGTTGTGATTGGTGCGGCGCTGGGTATTGCGGGTGTTTTAGCGCAAGGCATATTCCGCAATCCCTTGGCTGAGCCCACACTTATCGGCCTCTCGAGTGGTGCGAGCCTTGGCACGATCGCTGTGATCGCATCAGGGGCAGCTGAATTTGGATCTCGCACAAATATCGAGGCGGCGATTGCGGGTGCAGTACTAGTGGCGCTGCTTGTTCAATTCCTCGCGCCAAATAAGGGTTTTGGATTTCTCATCGCTGGCATTGCTATCTCATCGGTGATGACTTCGATGGCAGGGCTCTTGATCTCCATCTCCCCCAAGCCCGGCATCCAATCGATCTCGTTCTGGAACTTTGGATCACTCGCACTTCTCAATAACCATACTGTTTCGATCACTGCGCCCTTCATTGAAGTCGGCGTGATTCTCGCCTTCTTTGTTTCGCGCAAGCTCGATATCTACTCACTCGGCGAGAACTCCTCGTTCTACATGGGAGTTAACCCCAAGCGGCTGCGTCTACTTGCGATTATTGCGATGGCATTTCTCGTTGGGGCAAGTGTGAGCGCCGTCGGATCCATTGCCTTCGTTGGTCTCTTGATTCCCCACATCACTCGTCTATTGATTGGCCCTCGCCATCGCAGGTCGCTCGAGTTATCTGCAATTCTCGGCGCAGTGCTCTTGCTCACTGCCGATCTCATCGCTCGCACCGCCTTTGTGCCACACGAGATTCCACTTGGATTAATTACTTCATTGATTGGAGCGCCAGTCTTGATTGTTCTGCTTCGCGCCCGCAGAGCTCAGTGGGTGAGCCATGATTGATATTAAAGCGATCTCGTTCTCACATTCATCCGATCCACTTCTCGCAGATTTCAACGCGCAGATTCCCTTGGGTGAATCGGTGCTTCTTACCGGTCGCAATGGTGCAGGCAAGTCGACGCTGCTCTCGTTGATCGCGGGATCGCTCAAGCCACATACGGGTGCTATCACCATCAATGGTGAAGATATCTCCACAAAGTCAGCCAAGGAATTAGCACCGCTTCGATCGGTCGCACCACAACGTCGCTCTTTTACTTTGGCCTACTCCGTTAATGAGGTTCTTCGATTTATCCCTAGTAAGAAGCGCAGCCCGATTGCTGATTTGGCAATTGAAAAACTTGGACTAGAGACATTGCTCGAGAAGAAAGTCACCGAGCTTTCACTTGGCCAGCAACAACGCGTCAGTCTTGCACTCACCTTGTTGCAAGATGCCGATTTCTATCTATTGGATGAGCCCTTTAGTGCCCAAGATACTGAATCTGAAAAGGCGATCCTTGAAGTTATTCGTGCTCTCGTTGCACTAAAAAGAGGAGTGCTCGTCATCAGCCATAAGACCGATGCGCTGCACTCCTCTTTCGATAGAGAGTTAAAGCTCTAGCTTTTAATTACTTGGTGCGAGGCTTCTTCGCGCCAACGCTCTTACCAGTTGGCTTTCCCGCTTTTGCAGTGGGCTTGCTCGTTGCAAACTTCTTTGCGCCAGGCTTTGAGGCGCCAGATTTCGCAGACTTCGCTACGAACTTCTTGCCACCAGTCTTGCCGGGCTTGCCTGCAGACTTCTTAAATGCTGGCTTGCCAGATGGTGTGCTCTTCTCAAAAGGAGATTCGCTACCTTCGGCCTTCCAGGTCGAGACGCGACCATCACGAGCACTTGCACCTGCGTTTCATCGGTTGCCCATAGGCTTTAATTAGCCCATGGGCA
>CAIXHZ010000153.1 GCA_903919375.1 uncultured Actinomycetes bacterium
ACATCATCATCATATTGAGAGTGCTCTTAGCGCGAACCATGCCGCCATAAAAGATTGCGAGACCAGGAGTCATGAAGAGCACTAACGCTCCTGACATTAATACCCAAGCTGTATCGCCGGCATTGATTGAGGAGAGCGCGCTCATTCTTACTCCAGATTAGATAAGTTCGTGCTTGGTCTTATAACGCGTGTATGAAGCGTTGACTTCTTCTTCGGCGGCATCGTGGCCAACCCAATCTCCGCCGTGAACTTCTTTGCCTGGCTCAAGTGTCTTGTAGACCTCGAAGAAGTGCTTGATTTCGTCGAGTTCATAATGGGGCACATCCGATAAATCTTGGATTCCATTTTTGCGAATATCGCCAGCCGCAACACAGAGAAGCTTGTCATCGCCACCCTTTTCATCGGTCATGCGGAACATGCCAACTACGCGACATGAAACTACGCAGCCAGGGAAGGTCGGCTCATCCAACATAACGAGGGCATCGAGTGGATCGCCATCATTCGAGAGGGTGTTCTTCACAAAACCGTAGTCGTGCGGGAAGCGGGTTGCGGTAAAGAGCATGCGATCGAGGCGAACTTCGCCGGTATCGTGATTGATCTCGTACTTATTGCGGCTTCCTGCTGGGATCTCAATTACGACATCAAAGATCATTGGCTTCACAGCGGGGTCCGTTCTCTAGAGCTACTTATCGGGCGGACTGTGAGCCAGTCCTTGGGCTTCTAGAAGTGGTTCTAGAAAAAAGTGGGGTGAACGACGGGGCTCGAACCCGCGACATCTCGGACCACAACCGAGTGCTCTACCAGCTGAGCTACGTCCACCATGTGAGGGCAATAGTACGGCACCAAGGCCAAGGGGCGAAAATGGATTATTTGATGAAGATGGCCTCGCGGTAGTACTCGAGTTCATCGATCGAATCTCGGATATCGCCTAGGGCGCGGTGGTTGCCGGTCTTCTTGGGGGCGTTGAAATAGACCCGCGGATACCAGCGGCGAGCTAACTCCTTAATCGAGGAGACATCGACGGTGCGGTAGTGAAGATAAGCGTTAAGGAGCGGAAGATCGCGCGCAATAAACCCGCGATCGACATAGACCGAGTTACCCGCGAGCGGTGACTTGCCTGCATCCGGGGCATATTTCTGGAGGTATTCCATGATGGCGGCATCAGCCTCTTCGAGCGAGACGCCTCCTGAAATTTCAGTGATTAAGCCAGAGCTAGTGTGCATCTCCCGGACAAAGTCATTCATGCCATCGATCTTCTCTTGGCTGGTGCGGATTACGAGGTCTACCCCTTCACCCAAAATATTGAGCTGAGAATCTGTCACTAGAACAGCGATCTCGACCAAGGCATCATTGACGGTATCGAGCCCGGTCATCTCGCAATCGACCCAGATGAGGTTGGGGGAGTCATTTTTGGACATGAACCTAGGGTAACGCCCGCGGGCGTGTGGGCCGAATGGGCCACCTTTTCACCCGTCGTTCACCTTGCGTTTACCTATCTTCCACATAGAAATTGACCCTATCCAGCAGGATCAGCGCGTGAGTTCAACGATGCCAACCCTTACCCCAGAGCGAGTAATTCCAGAAAAGCGAGCGCTTACCACCAAGCCTCGCGTCTCTGATCGCATCTTCCGAGGCGTATTAACCAGTATGAGTATGTCATCGCTCGTCATTCTGACTCTTATCGGACTATTCCTCTCTGTTCGTGGTTTCCAAGCATTTAAATCACAGGGCATTCACTTTTTAACGGGCTTTGATTGGACTGCAGGCGCAGATGGCTCCACCGATCCCGGCAAATTTGGTCTCGGCGCGATGATCATCGGAACACTCGTCATTGCTGCAATTGCACTGGTCATTGGCGTTCCACTCTCTGTTCTTACAGCGCTCTTTCTTACTTACTATGCACCAGAACGTTTCAAGAAGTTGCTTACTGCGATCGTAGATCTCATGGCATCTTTCCCATCAATTCTCTATGGCCTATGGGGCTTTCTCGTGTTGATGCCCATGGCGCAATATTGGGCCGGTCTTCTTCATAAATACTTTGGTTGGATCCCCTTCTTCTCGGTGCCACAACCTGCTTATGCGCGCTCGCCATTTATTGCCGGCATCGTTCTTGCCATCATGATTATTCCGATTGTTACATCAGTCTCTCGCGAAATTTTTGCCCAGACACCACTCGATCGGATTCAAGCCGCTTATGCACTTGGTGCAACTAAGTGGGGCATGATCAAAGCTGTTGTGCTTCCGTTTGGTGCAAATGGAGTTGTGGGTGGAGCAATGCTTGGTCTTGGCCGCGCACTTGGTGAGACCGTTGCTGTGTACTCCGTTTTGAATATTGTCTTTAAGCCAAACTTCCAAATTCTTTATGGCTTCGGCGGAAATATCGCATCAATGATCGTTCAAAAGTGGGGCGAAGCTTCGCTCTCTGAATCAAAAGCGCTATTGGCCGCTGGTTTTGTGCTCTTCATTATGACTCTGCTCGTTAACTTTGTTGCGAACTTTATTGTTCGCCGCGCCGTAAAGTCAGGACGATAAAGATGAGCTCAGCAGTTATTTTATCAGCCACGCCAGCGCGTCCAGCACCGCAGCGTCCTTGGAAAACAACCCCCAAGCAAGCCATTCCAAGTGTTGTCTTGCTGCTTCTGGCCATCGTTGCAGATGTCGTCGTTGTTGCCGTAACACCTATGAAGGGAAAGCTTGCCTACGCAGCGCTCTTCTTTATTTTTGGCGTTGGCTTTCAAGCCATCTATACATATGTAAAACGTGGGCGCATCGCAGCGGCAGATTCACTCGCCTCATCAATCATGATGACTGGTGCACTTATTGTCTTCGCACCCGTGGCCAGCATTCTCTTCACCACAATTTCAAAGGGCCTCAAAGGCTTAGGTGTTAATACCTTCACTCAAGATATGGGTTCCACCGCACTCGGCGACCCACTCGGTCATGGCGGTTTGCTCCATGCGATTGTCGGAACGCTCTACCTTGTATTAATCGCGACAGTTATTTCGTTGCCGCTCTCCATTTTGACTGCTCTCTATCTCACTGAAATTAAGGGCAAGGCCTCAGCCTTCATTCAATTCTTAGTACAAGCAATGTCAGGCGTGCCATCGGTTGTCGCCGGTATCTTTATTTACGCCGCTATTTTGTTGACTACCAATCTTCGAGGTTCGACATTTATCGGCGCACTTCCTTTAGCAATCTTGATGATTCCGACCGTTACCCGAACTGCGCAGGAAGTGCTCCTGCTCGTTCCAGCAGATCTTCGCGAAGCCGGTCTTGCTCTTGGCGCAACTCAATGGCGCACTGTGGCAACGATTGTGGTTCCAGCTGCTCGCAGTGGCTTGATTACGGCAGTCATCTTGGGCATCGCTCGTATTGCCGGTGAGACAGCCCCGCTCCTCTTCACTCTCGGAACTACCGATACCGTCAATCTCAACCCGTTCAAGGGTGGGCAAAATGCGCTCCCGTATTACGTTTGGTCGGGACTCCGTGATGGCACAGAGGGTGGTATTCAACGGGCGTGGACCGCTATCTTGGTCCTGCTCATCCTCGTACTTTCGCTCTTTACAACAGCACGACTCTTCGGCAATCGAAAGGTGAAGTAATGACTTCAAATAATCCCAACGATCTGCCTGAGAATTCAGAAAGCAATAACGATGGAGATGACATGGCACATGTAACTATTCCTTCCCAGCAAGCTCAGAGTGGATCTTCTGCGCTCTCTCAAGTGGCTGCACAGCGCGAGCACCGCGAGCCAGGCACCATGCCGATTGGTTCGGGACTTGAGGCTCGTGGAATTCACGCCTGGTTTGGCAAGCATCTTGCACTCGCTGATGTCTCACTCGACTTTGGCGCCGGCACCGTCACCGCCTTGATTGGACCTTCGGGTTGCGGAAAGTCAACATTTATTCGCACACTCAATCGAATGCACGAATTTATTCCATCCGCTGCAATGGCTGGCGAAGTCTTACTCGATGGAAAAGATATTTACGATCCATCTGCCGATGTAACCAAGATTCGTCTTCAAATCGGAATGGTCTTCCAGAAGCCAAACCCATTCCCATCAATGACTATTGGCGAAAATGTTCTCTCAGGTCTCAAGCTCGCACAAATCAAGCACGCCAACAAAGATGAGTTGCTGGAAGAGTGCCTGACTCGTGCTGGCCTCTGGAATGAAGTGAAAGACCGCCTTAGCGCACATGCTGGTGGCCTTTCCGGCGGACAGCAGCAACGTCTCTGTATTGCCCGCTCGCTTGCGGTAAATCCAAAAGTCCTGCTGATGGATGAACCATGTTCCGCCCTTGATCCGGGCTCGACCCTTCGCATTGAAGACACTATCTCGCAGCTCGCGCGCACCATGACCATTGTGATTGTTACTCATAATATGCAGCAGGCAGCTCGCGTCTCTGATTACACCGCCTTCTTCCTCTCCGATGGTGGCCCTGGTCAGATGATTGAAGTGGGACCCACCAATGAAATCTTCAGCCGTCCTAAGGATGAGCGGACCGAGAACTACGTCTCTGGACGCTTTGGCTAAATCGACCAGTTTCGCCACTTTTTCAACAATTGTGGTCCACAAACCCGCTCTTTCGAGCGGGTTTTTTTATTGGCCAGTACACCATTTGTTCACTTTCACTTTGCCGGCCATTAAGTCGGACACACCCAGACGTTTCTTACCTTTTCTATGGTTCAACTACGTAACCCGTTCATCTATGGAAAGGTCCACATGAAGATCACACGTCCAGTAGCACTTGCATTCGCAGGCGCTTCTGCCATTGTTTTGGCACTCGTCCCCGCAGCACAGGCTGCATCCCTCGTCGTCGGTGGCGCATCTTCAGTTGCAACCGTTGTTGCAGATTGCAAGACTGACTACACAGCAAAGACCGGCGATTCATACGCTTACGCATCATCTTCTTCAGGCCAAGGCCAGAAGGATATGGAAACCGGTAAGGATGATTTCGCATTCTCAGATTCAGCTCACCTCACATCACAGTCAGGTACAGCAATCAACTCTTCAGAAATTCACGTACCAGCATGGGTATGGCCAATCGGTGTTATGTATAACCTCAACACCAAGCAGCAGGTAGCAATCTCCTACCAGAACGTTGCAAAGATCTTCGCAGGTCAGATCACCAAGTGGAACGATCCACTACTTCAGGCCGATAACGATCGCAAGGTCCAGCAGGCGATCTACAAGAAGGATGCATCAGGTAACGTTGTTAAGGATGCCAAGGGCTCACCAGTAGTGCTTCGCACAGTTACTCTTACACAGCACATCACTCTTCCTAACCAGCCAATTACCGTTATCTACCGCGCTGATTCATCTGGCACAACCGGAAACCTCACATCTGCTTTCAACACATTTGATAAGGCAACTTGGACCAAGTCTTCAAAGGTCTTTACCGATCTTGTGAAGGTTGCAAATGATCCAATCCACTTCCAGGGTGCAAATGGTTCAGCTGGTGTTGCACAGCTCGCAGCAAAGACCAAGTACTCAATCACCTACGCCGAAGTTAACTTCGCAGCGTTGAACAAGACACTTGCACTTGCTTCAATCATCAATCCAAACGGTGACTTGGTACAGCCAACAGCTGATGCAGCTGCAGGCTTCGTTGCTTCTGCTCCAATTGGTACAAATGGTGTTGTTGCTCTTGACTACCTTAATAAGGGCGCTGGTGTATATCCGTTCTCAGTAGTTACTTACGCACTCGCACTTACCAACTACGGCGATGCTTCAAAGGCAGCTGCAGTTAAGCGCGCAATTGATTATGCAGCCTTCGGTTGCACAACTGCTGCACCTAACGATGGCTTCATCCAGATCTCACCAACCAGCCCACTTGGCGTGAAGATCAAGGCACAGCTCGCAAAGCTCGGTAAGTAATTACTCAGCTCTATCAGTAATCAGAAGGCCCTCACTCGAAAGAGTGGGGGCCTTCTGCTTTTTGCAGACACGACAGCCTTCGATGAAGGCGCTGTGAAGCAATGTGCGCCCGGTTGGAATCGAACCAACGACCTACCGCTTAGAAGGCGGTTGCTCTATCCGACTGAGCTACGGGCGCAGTAATTACTGCTGGGGCAATTCTACCGAGTGTTCCGCCTTTGGCCCTCCGCGGGGCTGACGATAGAGTTCACGTATGGCTGAATTTATCTACACAATGAAAAAGGCGCGTAAGGCGCATGGTGACAAGGTTATTTTGGATGATGTCACCTTGATGTTCCTTCCTGGCGCCAAAATTGGCGTCGTTGGCCCCAACGGTGCTGGTAAATCCACTGTTCTCCAGATCATGGCCGGCTTACAACAGCCTTCCAATGGCGAGGCATTTCTCAGCCCGGGCTATACCGTGGGAATTTTGATGCAAGAGCCAGAGCTCGATGAGACCAAGACCGTTTTAGAAAATGTGCAAGATGGCGTTGCGGAGACCATGGCGCTGATGGCTCGCTTCAATCAAATTTCCGAGGAGATGGCTAATCCTGATGCGGATTACGACAAACTCCTTGCTGAGATGGGAACGCTGCAAGAGCAGCTCGACCACCGAAACGCGTGGGACTTGGATTCACAACTTGAGCAAGCGATGGATGCACTTCGTTGTCCACCATCGGATGCCGACGTTACTGTGCTCTCTGGTGGCGAGCGACGACGCGTTGCACTCTGCAAACTTCTCTTGCAAGCACCTGATCTACTTTTACTCGATGAACCGACAAACCACTTAGATG
Organism: uncultured Actinomycetes bacterium; assembly: GCA_903919375.1. Lineage (GTDB taxonomy): Bacteria > Actinomycetota > Actinomycetes > Nanopelagicales > Nanopelagicaceae > AAA044-D11. The sequence goes on from CAIXHZ010000153.1 coordinate 6,712, forward strand.
CTGAATCAGTTCTGTGGCTCGAACAACACCTGGCTAAATATCCTGGCACTGTCGTAGCCATTACCCACGATCGTTACTTCTTGGACAATGTAGCGCAGTGGATTCTCGAACTCGATCGCGGTCGCGCATATCCGTACGAAGGAAATTACTCAACTTACTTGGAGACAAAGGCGTCACGTCTCAAAGTCGAAGGTCAGAAAGATGCCAAGCGAGCTAAGCGTTTGAAGGAAGAACTCGAATGGGTTCGCATGAACGCTAAGGGCCGCCAAGTAAAGTCCAAAGCACGTCTTGCTAAATATGAAGAGATGGCGGCTGAAGCCGAGAAGACTCGCAAACTCGACTTTGAAGAGATTCAGATTCCACCTGGCCCGCGCCTTGGAAACGTTGTCGTCGAAGTAGATCACCTCAAAAAGGGATTTGGCGAGCGACTCCTCATCGACGATCTCTCCTTCACCTTGCCTCGAAATGGAATTGTTGGAGTTATCGGACCTAACGGCGCCGGTAAGACCACTCTCTTCAAAACGATTTTGGGCATGGAGCAACCCGATAGCGGTAGCGTCAAAATTGGAGAGACCGTCAAGATCTCCTACGTCGATCAGTCTCGCGGCGGTATTGATCCCAAGAAGTCGTTGTGGGAAGTTGTCTCCGATGGTTTGGACTTTATGAAAGTCGGAAATGTTGAAATGCCTTCACGCGCATATGTCTCTGCCTTCGGTTTTAAGGGTCCGGATCAGCAAAAGCCTGCTGGTGTTCTCTCCGGTGGAGAACGTAACCGCCTCAATTTGGCGCTCACCCTCAAGCAAGGTGGCAACTTACTTCTCCTCGATGAGCCAACCAACGACCTCGATGTCGAAACGTTGGGTTCCCTTGAAAATGCGCTGCTCGAATTTCCTGGTTGCGCAGTCGTGATCTCGCACGATCGCTGGTTCTTGGACCGCGTCGCCACCCACATCTTGGCCTACGAAGGTGATTCACAGTGGTTCTGGTTTGAAGGAAACTTTGAATCCTACGAAGAGAACAAGATTGCGCGCCTGGGCGCAGATGCCTCTCGCCCGCACCGCGTGACTTATCGAAAGCTCACCCGGTAATGCGTCACTTAGCAAAAGTTCATGTGCGTTGGGATGACCTCGACGCATTTGGACATGTTAATAACGCAACTTACTTAACACTTGTTCAAGAAGCCCGAGTCGACATGACTTGGGTTTCGCGAAAAGCGGCGGGGCTAGAACCAGTTATGACAGAGATGGTTGTAGCAAAAGCAGAGGTCGATTACATCCTCCCGATCTATCAGACCAACTTCGATATCGATGTTGAAATCTGGGTGATCGATGTCAAGCGCGCCGCCTTCACTTTGGAATATGCAATCAAATCTAGCGCTGGTCTGCACTCTCGAATTAAGACTGTTCAAGTTGCTGTCAATCCTGAGACCAAGCGGGCTCGCTCACTGACTGAGGATGAATTGGCATTTCTCGAGCAATATCGCGAAGAAGAAGAGTAAAAGCGCGGATCAGCTCAGTTAGGCTTAGCCCATGAGCCAAACACCACCCGCCGTAAAAGCTCGATCCAACAAAATCCATCCAGCTTGGTTTGCTGGCGCAATCACCTTCTTCACGCTTCTCACCACCGCTGGCTTTCGCGCCGCGCCCTCGGTACTGATTGTTCCGCTCAGCGATAGTTCGCTCCATTTCTCTAGGGCCAACATCTCTCTTGCCGTCAGTATCAATATTTTGATTTATGGCTTAACTGCGCCCTTTGCAGCAGCGCTCATGGATCGCTTTGGAATTCGCCGCGTTGTTATGGTCGCACTTGCAGTGGTGGGCGCTGGCGCAATAAGCACGATCTTTATGACTAAGCCGTGGCATTTAATACTGCTGTGGGGAGTGGTAGTTGGATTTGGAACCGGTTCGATGGCCTTGGTCTTTGCTGCCACCGTTGCCAATCGCTGGTTTATTAAGCGCAAAGGCTTGGTAGTTGGCGCACTCACTGCAGCCGGTGCAACGGGACAATTGATCTTCTTGCCGTTGCTTTCACGGCTCGCCACCCACAACTGGAAGAACGTTTCGCTTGTCGTTGGCGGATGTGCCTTGGCGATGGTGCCATTTATTTTTATCTTCCTTAAAGAGAGTCCGCGTACCGCTGGCACAACTCCGTATGGCGCACCTGACGGTTGGATTGAACCAGAGGTTGCTAAGCGCAACGCCGCTAAAGAGGCGATTGCAACTTTGAAACAGGGCCTCGGCATGCGAGATTTCTGGTTCCTCTCTGGCTCATTCTTTGTCTGTGGCCTCTCCACCAATGGCCTGATCGGCACTCACCTTATTCCGGCGGCCCATGATCATGGAATGATCGAGACAACAGCAGCGGGCTTGCTTGCACTAGTCGGTGTATTTGATGTTATTGGAACACTCTTTTCGGGTTGGCTCACCGACCGCATTGATTCTCGCAAGCTGCTCTTCTTCTATTACTTCCTTCGCGGCCTCTCACTCTTTTTACTTCCATCAATTCTCTTCTCATCCATCCATCCATCAACGCTGATCTTCATCATCTTCTACGGACTCGATTGGGTGGCAACTGTTCCACCAACGATCTTCTTGGCACGCAGCGTCTTTGGACCGGCACGTGGAACGGTGGCGTATGGCTGGATCTTCGCGTCACACCAAATTGGTGCAGCAGTTGCAGCCTTTGGCGCTGCGCTCTTGCGAGTGAAATTTGGTGACTATGCCATCTCGTTCTATATCGCAGGCATTATGTGCGTCGTTGCTTCCTACTTTGTTCTACAAATCAAGAAGCCGGTCGCTGATTAAATGGAATCCTCCTATTACGAGCGCATGGGCGGTGAGCCAACTTTTCGAGCCATTGCCCGTAACTTCTATATGGGTGTCGCTCAAGAGCCGCTCTTGGCAGCGATGTATCCAGCGCGCGATATGCAGGGCGCCGAAGATCGGTTGCGGATGTTCCTCGAACAATATTGGGGTGGACCTTCGACCTACTCTGAAGAACGTGGCCACCCCCGGTTGCGAATGCGCCATGCTGGTTTTCATATCGCCAGCCCCGAGCACGACGCTTGGCTACGGTGCATGCATGCGGCCATCATTGATCTTGAGATGGAAGAGAGCCTCAAAGAAGAGCTCTGGACTTACTTTCAATACGCAGCCAACTCCATGAGAAATCAACCTGATGCCTAAATCCATGCTTCGATCGATCTGGTCTAATACAAAAACTTTCCCGCGAGATCTCTCGCTCAGCGCAACCTTTGCTGGCTTATTGATCGTCGTCGTCTCATGCACTGGCCCGATCGCCATCTTGCTTGAGGCCGCTCGCGCTGGCCACCTCACAGATGCCCAGACTTCTAGCTGGCTGGCGGTTAGTTGGATCGGCGGCGGTCTCTTCGGAATTTTTCTCTCGCTCTGGCTTCGTATCCCGATCATCGGAGCTTGGTCTACCCCAACAGTCGCGCTACTCGTTGTCGGGCTAGCCACGCACACTTTGCCCGAGGCGGTTGGGGCTTACTTCATCGCTTCGCTCCTGATTATCATCGTTGGAGTAACCGGAATTTTCGATCGCATTCTCAAGGCCGTTCCCCGCCCTGTCATTATGGCGATGTTGGCGGGAATTCTCTTTGATTTTGGAATCGCAATTTTTCGCGAACTTCCCACTGCGCCCATCATTGTCGTAGGGATGTTGATCGGCTATTTCATCGCTCGCCGTATGAAATGGCGTGCGCCCGTCATTACCAGCTTCGCCGTTGCTCTACCTATCGCTATTTTCATGCATCGACTTAATCATGAAAATATTGCAGTCTCGGTGGTGCACCCCGTCTGGATGAACCCCACATTTTCCATAAGTGCATTTATTACGCTCGCGCTTCCCATTGTTCTCCTTACCCTTACCTCACAATATGCGCCCGGGATGGCTGTCCTGAAAAGTTATGGCTATCCCGAGCCCACCAATAAATCGATCATCACTGGTGGAGTTATTTCACTTGCCTCTGCTGGATTTTTAGGAAGTGGCGTCAATAGCGCTGCCATTACTGCGGCAATTGGTGCCGGCGATCATGCCGAACCCGATAAGAACCGGCGTTATACCGCAGGTGTTATCTGCGGCCTTTTCTATATTGTCGTAGGAATTTTCGGCTCAACGATGTTGCATGCCTTCGCAGTCTTACCGCTAGCGATGGTCGCTGCGATGGGCGGGCTTGGCTTACTTCCTGCCATTGCTTCGAGTACAGCCGATGCCTTCTCTGATTCGAATTATCGTGAAGCAGCAATGATCACTTTGCTAGTGACAATCTCCAATATTCACCCATGGGGGCTGGGCGCGCCATTCTGGGGATTAGTCACTGGCGTATCGGCGCATCAGATTGCTAATTGGAGCAAAGCAAAGGTGTAACTAATGCTTGGGTTGAGATTTATTTCCAATTTTTAAGATCTCACCATTGCGCAGGTACCACAAAGTTCCATCCTCGCTTCGAATGGTGGTAATCCGCAATCCGACTGACTCCACTATTCCTTTTACTTCGAGTGCATCAATAACATCACCGACACCATATTGATCTTCGACCAACATAAAGATTCCTGATAAGAGATCGCGGACTAGTGTCTGCGCTCCAAGTCCAAGCGCGACGCCAAGAATTCCGGCTGATGCCACGATCGGTCCCAAGTTAAGACCGAGCTCGCTCAAGATCATGGTGCCAGCGACCACCCAAATGGTGCCAGTGGCAGTTGAGCGAAGGAGTGAGGCGGCAGTTTTCGCACGCTCTTTCTGACGAGTGAGATTGCGCTTTGGACCAGGAACAAAATCGGCTTCACCAAGGCGGCCGACGCCTCGCTCAATGGCTCGACCCCCAAGTTTTTGAGAAATCACGGCGATCAGAAGGATTGCCAATATATGGAGCGGTGCTCCCGAGAACCAGTTCCAAGCACGTGTAAGTGTCATAGTAAGTACGACTCTACCGAAGAAATTTACCGAAAAAGGGGTGCTTCGTAACATTTTTGCGCCAGTATGTAGCCATCGGAAAGCGCGGCTAGCCGGTCTTACGGCAAGCCCCAGCACATGAAGGGGAGTCCAGGGTGTCACAAACGCTCGTGCTCAATGCAACATATGAGCCACTTGGTGTTGTCTCTGATCGCCGTGCCCTTCTCCTTGTTCTCAATAATCGCGCGATATCGGTAGAAGATTCAGATTCGGTTTTTCATTTCACTGGTGGTGAGCTCGCCGTCCCGGCCATCATTCGCTTAACCAAGTTTGTTCGCATTCCATATCGCCATGCAATTCCTTTAACGCGCCGCGCGCTCTTTGCTCGAGACGGTGGTCGTTGTGTCTATTGCAGTGCGCCAGCAGCATCGATCGATCATGTCCTTCCTCGCAGTCGAGGTGGTGGGCATCACTGGGAGAATGTTGTCTCTGCCTGCCACCGCTGCAATCATGTGAAAGCAGATAAAACTCTCAAAGAGTTGGGTTGGAAATTGCGCATCGTTCCGCGCGAACCAGTGGGAGCTGCTTGGCGGATATTGGGTTCTGGCCGAACTGAACCTAAGTGGCTGACTTATCTTGAGCCTTATGGTGGAGCAAGCCTTAACGCCGTAGCGGCCAGCGCCTAAAGCCAGAGCGATCCTCTAAGATATAGCCATGTCACTATCACTCGCGCGTATTGCTCAAGAAGGCGGTTCTCTCCCCGGCAAGGGCTTGGGAATTGCAAAGACTTTTCTTTATTTCATAGGTGCGCCAGTCGCCCTTTTCGTAGTGATCACCGGTGTAGTTCTTCTCGCAACGGCATCACGTAAGGGATCAAAGTCATCCCTTACGCACATCGAATAACTAGTACTCCTCTTACTTGTCGCGAGCTTGTGCACGTAGTGCACGGGCCATGGAATCTTTTGCTTCTAAAACATACCGGCGCAAGTTGGCGGGTGCATCTTTTCCAGCGCCATTGAGCCAAGCATCGGTCTTATCGATCGTTGATTGCTCGGTAGCAAAGCT
>CAIXHZ010000154.1 GCA_903919375.1 uncultured Actinomycetes bacterium
AAGCACATGCTCGAACATGCTCACATTGGAACTCCACCCGAAGGTGAATCAGGCGTCGTAGGTCAAGGAATGCTCGTAACTGTTGATTTCGGCGGCGAAGAGATGAAGTTCTTACTGGGTTCGCGCGAGATCGCAACCGACGATGACCTCGATGTTTACAGCATCAAGTCCCCGCTCGGTTCGGCGGTTATGGGCGCCAAGATTGGCGAGACCGTTAACTACACCGCGCCCAATGGCAAGCAGATCGCCGTTGCGATTCTAGAAGCCAAGACTTACTTCTAATTAATTAATTATTTATTTAGAAGTGTTCTTGTAGCGCCGCACGCTGAGCGGTCCAAAAATCGCCATTAAGACCACCATATATACCAAGGACATCGTTATGGGATGTTGGCTGGGATAAGAATTGGCCGTTGCACCAAAGACATTGTGGAAACCGAATAATTGGCGAGCTGCTGCCACCATCGTGGAGACGGGATTCCACTCTGCAAAATACTGAAGTGGTCTCGGCATTGATGTCGTTGATGCGAATGCATTGGAGAGAAATGTCAACGGGAAGGTAAAGAGGAAGGAGACGTTAGCAACGACTCGAGCATCTTTGGAGACCAATCCGGCATAGACACCTACCCATGAGAGTGCGTAGCCAAAGAAGAGCAACATCACAAAACCCAAGAAAATTTTGAAGAGTCCTGATGTTGGACGCCAGCCCACGATGTAGCCAGCAATACCCATGACGACTAACACCACAATATTGAGTAGGCCATCGCCCAAGGTGCGGCCGGTGACAACGGCGGAACGAGCAATAGGAAGTGATCTAAAGCGATCGATCAGACCCTTCTCCATATCCTGTGCCAGTCCTTGTGCTGTTGCCGCCAATGTGAAAGTAACGGTCTGCACAAAAATTCCAGGCATGAGCAATTGCACGTAGCCACCCGGGATGTTGGCACCTAAACCGCCGAACACATAGCGGAAGAGAAGGACGAACATAACTGGCTGAATAGTGTTGAAAATAAGGACTTCAGGAACGCGCGTGAGCTGAAGAAGCTGTCGCTTAGTGATGATGAGTGCATCCATGAGCGCTCTCATTTCGCCACCTCTTCCCGCTTCGCTTTCTTTCCCTTTTTCTTCTTGCCGCCGCCGTCGTCTTCTTTCACTTCTTCGGCAACATGACCGGTAAGCGAAAGAAATACATCATCAAGTGAAGGGCGCTTCATTGCTAAATCGAGCGGATGAATGCCAGCGCTATCGAGTTCGCGGACGAGTTCAAGTAACGATTGGCTGCCATTTTTTACCGGCCCCGAAATTTTGCGTAGGCCCTGATCGAGTGAAGCAATTCCGCCCGACAATTTTTCGACAATGGCGCGAGTATTAGCAAGGTCGCCTTCGCCCACTACAACTTCGATTCGCTCGCCACCTACTTGGCTCTTGAGTTGATCGGAAGTTCCACGCGCAATTACTTTGCCGGTATCGATAACTGCAATCTCATCTGCTAATTGATCGGCTTCTTCTAAATATTGTGTAGTCAGCAAGAGCGTGACGCCCTCTTTGACGAGCCCTTCAATCACACCCCACATCTCCATTCGGCCGCGCGGATCAAGACCGGTGGTGGGTTCATCAAGAAAGAGAACTTTTGGTCGAATGATGAGCGATGCCGCTAAATCCAGGCGGCGACGCATACCTCCTGAGAAAGTTTTGATCGGGCGATGAGCTGATTCGGTTAACGAAAACTGCTCAAGTAATTCTGTTGCTCGAGCTTCGGCTGCCTTTGCCTTCAAGTGATACAACTGGCCGAACATCACCAAGTTATCCCAGCCGGTCAAAGTCTCATCGACTGCGGCATATTGGCCCGAGAGCCCGATGATTTCGCGAACTGCTTTGGGGTTCTTCACGACATCAATTCCAGCAACAGTTGCGTGGCCAGAGTCGGGCTGAAGCAGCGTTGCCAAGATACGAACTGTGGTCGTCTTACCGGCACCATTGGGACCAAGGATGCCGAGGACAGTCCCCTCTTCCACATCGAGATTGAGACCATCGAGAGCTTTAACTTGCCCTTTGCGGTAGGTCTTATGGAGGTCTTCGGCGACGATGCTCTTCATACCCCTTACTTTCTCACAATCAGGCGCCCTTCGGGGAGGCAGAACTCAAGGTCGACCTGTATCCTTAAAGTTAGAAGTTTCAACTAATTTACGTAAACCCTCGAAAGAATGAAGGACACACCTATGTCTGATTCACCAAGCACTGCAACGAAGCAGCTGACTCATAAAGAGATCATGGCTGTTCTCTCTGGCCTCATGGTCGGCATGCTCCTCGCCGCCCTCGACCAGACCATCGTCTCCACTGCGCTCAAGCGCATCGTCGAAGATTTCAATGGTCTATCCCACTACACCTGGGTAGTCACCGCATACCTTCTTACTTCAACTGCCTCGACCCCTCTCTACGGCAAGATCTCTGACCTTTACGGTCGTCGTCCGGTCTTCCAGTTTGCAATCATTACCTTCCTTATTGGTTCCTTCGCTGCTGGCGCTGCGCAGAACATGACTCAGTTGATTGCCTTCCGCGCAGTCCAGGGTCTTGGCGCTGGCGGACTTATGGCACTTACCTTTGTGATCATTGGCGACATCGTCTCGCCACGTGAACGCGGTCGCTATCAGGGTTACTTCGGCGGCGTCTGGGGACTCTCCTCAGTTGCCGGTCCACTACTTGGTGGCTTCTTCTCTGACCACAACAAGATCTTTGGCATCACTGGTTGGCGCTGGATCTTCTACATCAACTTGCCATTTGGAATTGCTGCACTCGTTATTACAACTGCATCACTTCACATTCCTAAGGTCGTAAAGAAGCATAAGATCGATTACCTCGGTGCATTCTTGCTCGTCACTGGCGTAGCAGCGCTCTTGCTCTTTGTCTCGGTCTACGGACCACAAGATGGTTGGACCGATTCCCGCACAATGACGGCGCTCGTCATCGCAATCATCTTGATCGTTCTCTTCTTGGCGCAAGAATCACGCGCAGCTGAACCAATCTTGCCGCTCAAGCTCTTCAAGAATCACACCTTCTCACTCACATCAATACTCGGTTTTATTATCGGTGCTGGCATGTTCGGTGCGATCATCATGTTGCCGCTCTATCTCCAAGTCGTAAAGGGCGATTCAGCAACAACAGCTGGTCTTAAGTTGATCCCATTCATGCTCGGTATCGTTTCGATGTCGATCACGAGCGGAAAATTGATCTCCAAGCACGGCCACTACAAGCGCTATCCCATTGCAGGTCTTGCAATTATGACTGCTGGCATTTTGGCACTCTCTACTCTCAATGAGACCACCCCGTTCTGGCAGATCGCGATCTTCGCAATTGCTATCGGCGCTGGCCTTGGACTCTCGATGCAGACCATCGTTATCGCACTTCAAAACTCAGTCGATTTCAAGGATATGGGAGTTGCAACTTCTGCCAACACCTTCTTCCGCTCGATTGGTTCGACCATTGGCGTTGCGATCTTTGGTTCGATCTATGCCAACCGCTTGGCTCACTACATTCCGATTGCAGTGAAGAAAGTCGCGATGACCCATCCGGATCAACTTGATCCAAACCTCAAGTCAAAGCTCGCTGAATTGCAGAACAACACAGCAGTCTTGAAGACCCTCAAGCCTGAACTCCATGCTGGTTTGCTCCACGCATTTGTTCAGTCTTTCCATATCGTCTTCCTCTTTGCTGCACCAATTACTGCACTCGGTTTCGTCTTTGCGCTCTTCTTGCGTGAGACCCCACTTCGTACCGGTGCAGCGCACCATGCCGCGAAGGAAGAAGCAGCTGGCGAAGCACTAGCCTAAGCACGTGATTAAAAAGCCACTGCCGACTGAGGTCTATATCCTCTCGGCGGTGGCTTTTTTCGTTGCGATTGGTTATGGCTTAATCATCCCCGCAATCCCCGTATTTACTAAGAGTTTTGGTGTTTCAAATGCCGCGATCGGATTGATCGTCTCCAGTTTTGCTCTCGCCCGATTTAGTTCCGGGCTAATTTCTGGAAAATTTGTTGATCGCTTTGGTGAGCGCCAGGTCCTCACTGTCGGACTTTTGATTGTTGCCGCGTCCACTTTGACGAGTGGACTTGCCACATCGTATTGGCAACTTCTGGTCTTTCGAACTGCAGGTGGCTTAGGTTCATCAATGTTCTCTGTTTCGGCCAGCGCTCTCCTCATGAGATCAATTGGCGATGGCGAACGAGGTCGCGCGCAATCGACATATAACGGTGCATTCTTGATAGGCGGAATTGCTGGGCCAGCAGTGGGTGGACTTCTCATGTCCATCTCTTTGCGAATTCCTTTTTTCATTTACACCGCAACGTTGATCATGGCGAGCGCCACCGCCTCCATTTTCTTGCGTGAATCCAGACTTGGTCCCACCTTCACCAAAATCAATAACATGTCAGAGAAAATTCCCCTCCGAACTGCTCTCGCCCTCTACCCCTATCGCGCAGCGTTGGCCATTTCCTTCCTCTCTAACTGGGTCCTCTTTGGAATTCGCAACACGGTTTTACCGCTCTTTGTTAAAGGCGACCTGCATTCCACCTCTGTCATCGTCGGTTACGGCTTTACTGTCTCCGCGATTGCGCAAGGATCGGTACTTCTCTATTCAGGAAAGATGAGCGATCAACGCGGACGTCGATTCGTTCTCTTGATCGGATCCTCCTTCATTTTGGGCGCTGTCAGCGCATTAGTACTTGCTCACAACATCTGGTACTTCCTCATATCAATGACGCTCTTTGGATTTGGAGGCGCCTTTATTGGAACTGGCCATGCCAATGTCGTTGGGGATCTCTTTGGTGGCAAGGGCGGCCAAGTCATCGCCATCTGGCAGATGGCTGGAGATGCCGGGATGATCGTTGGGCCGATTGTGATTGGCTGGATTGCCGATGCCCACACCTATCGAGCAGCCTTCTTGGTGAGTGGTATTGCCTTTGCCTTCACCTTCTTACTGGAGGCCCGCCTTACTGAGACTCGTTCGGCTGCCGCACGCTAAATTCTCAGCAAACCGTAGTCCATTTCATTGGATGACCTATAGACCTATTGGACTCCTACCCCTAACCTCTCTATATGAGAGTCGCTGTTCCGAAAGAGATCCGACCTGGCGAAATGCGCGTAGCGCTAGTTCCAGACATCATCAATAAACTCACCAAAGCTGGGCTCGATGTAATTATCGAATCCGGCGCTGGAGTAAATGCGCAGGCAAGTGATGATCAATATCGCGCTGCTGGCGCCAGAGTACAACCCGGAAACGTCTTTTCCGATGCCGATGTTGTCGCATCTGTTCAACCACTCTCTCCTGACCAAATGAAGTCGCTCAAAAAGGGCGCCATCACTATCTCATTCCTTTCCCCCACCACTGCAGTCGATTCGATTGATGCTGCAGCTACTGCGGGCGTTACGGCAATTTCACTCGAACTCGTTCCCCGTATCTCTCGCGCACAATCGATGGATGCACTTACCTCACAGGCGCTCTGTGCCGGTTATCGCGCAACACTTGTCGCGGCCGAAATGTCGCCTCGCTTCTTCCCACTTCTCATGACCGCCGCCGGAACCGTTACCCCCGCCAATGTAGTTGTCCTTGGTGCTGGCGTTGCTGGACTTCAAGCAATTGCTACCGCCAAGCGATTGGGTGCAGTAGTCAGCGCCTACGATGTCCGCCCCGCCTCAGCCGACGAAGTGAAATCGATGGGCGCCAAGTTCATCACACTTGAACTCGAAGCTCTCGAAGGTAGCGGTGGCTATGCCCGCGAGATGACGGAAGATCGTGCAGCTAAGCAACGCGAACTTCTCACACCATATATATCTGCAGCAGATGTCTTGATCACTACGGCTGCCGTCCCAGGTCGCGCAGCACCGCGGCTCGTTACAGCTGACATGGTTGCAACGATGTCAGCCGGTTCGGTTGTCGTTGATCTGGCCGCAGAAACCGGCGGCAATGTCGAGGGCACCAAACCTGGT
>CAIXHZ010000155.1 GCA_903919375.1 uncultured Actinomycetes bacterium
ACCGTCACAAACCAGCCTAAACAAAGTGAAAACTAAATCTTGTACTTGTCAGTGGATAGGTTCATAATGAGCTCAAACAGGTTCAAAACTACATAATGAAGCACTTGCTAAGTGCCCCGGGTCGGACTCGAACCGACACTGGAAGGATTTTAAGTCCTCTGTCTCTGCCATTGGACTACCGGGGCCGGTCAATCTCAACCAAGACGAACTCTACTCGAAGCCAAATGGCAGTGATTACGTTCAGGATCTTTTGTACAAAATACAATAGTTTCGTACACTTTATGCATGACCTCGCTAACTATCTCTGAACTTCGCGCCGATATCTCGAAAGCGGTGAAGAGTGCCCGCAAGTCGCCCATTGCGATCTCCAAACATGGCGAAGAAGTAGCCGTGCTGATGAGCAAATCCATGTACGAGAAGATGCTCGATCAACTCGAGGAATTAGAAGATATTGCTGCCTACGATGCGGCTAAAGAGCGCAGAGAAGATTCCATCCCGTGGAGTGAGGCTCGTAAAGATTTAGGTCTCGCTTGAGTCTTTTCACCGTCAGAATCGAGAAGAGCCCAGCAAAATTTCTTAAATCCCTCAAAGCCACTGATCGAAAACGAATCGACGCGGCACTTAATTTGCTCGAAACCAATCCCATTCCTCCGCGCGCTCTGAAATTGACCGGCCGCGAGGCCTATCGAATTAGGGTTGGTGACTTCCGAATTATTTATGAAATCCGTAAGAGCGAACTCATCGTTCTGGTGGTTGATATAGGGCACCGCCGGGAGATCTACCGCTAAAGATTGACCATTCATTTATCTAACCCGGCTTCGGAAATTTGGGAGCCGTTAATAGCCTTTACCAATGAGAACAATCAGAACTCTTCTGCTTACTTTCATTTCAACTGCTTCGCTTCTCATTCCAATTTCAGAAGTTCATGCTCTTGAACCACTTCAAGGAATTCTAGATTGCAGTACTACCACTTCCGGGACCTGCATCGAATCTATTTATATAAATACGCAAGATGGAAGGCATGTAAAGGCGGAATTGACTGGTCGAAAAAGCCACATGACTCTTCAGTACGCTCCTGAATCAATTAATGATTCAGACCTTCAGGAATATTCGGCGCCCGGTTTTACTTTTGGCGGAAAAGCTGGAAGTGACTTCATTCCACAGCTCACCTATTTTCCAATCGGAAACCGCGACTGCTTCTACACCCCCTGCGTTGAAGGTAAGGAATACATCCAAGTAAATACTGATACGTCTTGGATAAACGGGAATGACGATATGCCAGCCATACACTTCCCTTTTAGATCAACCGATTTAGTTTGTGGGTCTCAAACTACTCCTTCACTCTGCTACCAACCAAGAAATTTCGGAAGTGATATCGAATTTGAGTATCACTTGAGACTTCCTGCTGATTTCACTTATACAGATATAAATGCTCGTGGGGCACGAACCTTCTCATCTGAGAAGATTCCTGGTGTAACGTCGATCGATGGCAAGAACTATCAGACAAGTATTTTCAAAATTCGCATTCTTCCCTACTCTGGCTTTGCTACTGCAGGGGCCGACATAGACCAGCAATACGGTGTCGGTGAATCCGATCAAGCAGATTTTGTTTTATGGGGCAAGAATTCGAACATAGTGAAGGGTTTTGGATCTTGCAGCAGCATTCAAGGAATCAGCGTTGCATCTAATGCTTTCTGGGCAGATATTCCAATATGGAACGCTCAGGACCAAGCACTTTCTGTCCAACTGCATGGTGCACACTTTAAATCAGATGGCTCTCTTAATGTCGTCTATTTCCAAGCGAGAGTTACAACGGCTATGGCCAAATGCTTGTGGGGAGTAGATCTTGGTAAAAAGATCTCCACCTCAATTCAAATAACTTACGACAATGGTTCTTCACCAGATGTTCAAACTGCAAACGCCCAACTCGAAGGCAATGACTTCGTATTTTCAGTCACGGGAATGCACCTTTCGGCTCCCGTGGTGAAAATGAAGTTAGCGGGTGAGCCAAAGCCATCCGCACCAATTGACCCAGCCCTTTCTGCTAAACCTGGAACTCCTGGAGGTGGGTCGCAATTTCAAAAAATTCTCTGCCAAAAGGGCAAAATGACCAAGATTGTTACTGGGTCTAAGCCAAATTGCCCGGCTGGATTTAAACGAAAGTAAGCCCAAGCGCTGGGGGCCACTGCGTGGCAGGTAGCGCGGCCCAGAACCGATAGTTATGGCGCTGTTACCAAACCGTTATCAATCTGAGCGTAAATTCCAGCCTATTGGGCTGGTCAGCCACGCTCGGGCGCGGGTATCTTTCACCTACGAATCCTTCGCGTTTTCAGGTCAAAGCAGTTTGGCCACGCAAGGAATACCCCCGAAAGGTCTACCTACATGAAGAAATCTGTAAAGGTTGCCGTAGTAGCGATCGCAGCAGTTGCTGCACTCGCTGTTTCAGGCGTCTCAGCTTCACAGGCTGCAACAAGCAAGCGTGCTTGCGTAATTCTTCCAGATGCTGATTCAGGAACACGTTGGGTTCCAGGCGATCAGCCTGCACTCACAAAGATTCTCTCAGCTGCTGGCTTCACACCAGATGTGCAGAATGCACAGAACGACACCTCAAAGTTTGCAACAGTTGCTGATCAGCAGCTTGCAAAGGGTTGCGGCGTAATGATCATCGTTGACCTTAAGGGCGCTGGAGTTTCAGTTGCTGCTAAGGCAAAGAAGCAGGGTATCCCTGTTATTGCATACGATCGTCCAATCGCTGGCGCTTCATACTACGTTTCATTCGACAACACAGTTGTTGGACAGCTCGAAGGACAGACAGTTGTTGACGGCCTCAAGGCTGCTGGCAAGGATGTCAAGAAGGCATCAATCGTCTACTCCTCAGGAGATCCAACAGACGGAAACGCAAAGATGTTCCTTGATGGAGCACTTTCAGTTCTTAACAAGGCTGGCGCAAAGGCTGCCTTCACAATGAAGGGAACATGGGACGGCCCAACAGCTGGAACAGAGTTCGAGCAGGCTTTCACAGCACTTAAGGGCAAGATCGATGCAGTTCTTGCACCAAACGATAACAACGCTGCAGCAATGATCACCATCCTTAACAAGAACAAGCAGACCGCTGTTCTTTCAGGTCAGGATGCATCAGTTGCAGGTCTTCAGAACGTTCTCCTTGGATACCAGGCAGCAACTGTTTACAAGCCATTCAAGGTTGAAGCAAAGGTCGCAGCTGACCTTGCTGTTCAGATCCTCAAGGGTGGAAAGCCAGTAGCTCCTAAGAAGCTTGCTGACGGAACACCATTCTTCGCTTCAGCACCAATCTTGATCAAGGCTGCAAACGTGCAGCAGGTCGTAGCTGGTGGAGATGCAAAGGCTATGGATATCTGTACTGCAGATGTTAAGGCTGCTTGCGCTAAGTACGGCGTTAAGTAATCCAAGCTATAACTAAGTAAAACTAAGAAAGGGGCTAGCGTCAGAAATGGCGTTAGCCCCTTTTTTATAGAATTCCAGCAACTTCTATAACCCCTTATTCATAAGGTATCGTCCTCATATTGTTATCAACCACTTGAACACTTACTAGTCGCTAAGAGCCACTACGACTCACCTAGCGCTGGAAAAATGAAAAGAGATCACTGTGTCAGCAGAAGTCCCCGTCATTGAACTCAAGGCCATTACTAAAAGTTTTGGACCTGTAGATGTTCTCAAAGGAATTGATTTTGCAGCTTATGCCGGAAAGGTCACCGCACTTGTCGGTGACAACGGCGCTGGAAAGTCCACACTGATCAAGGGCCTTGCAGGAGTTCAGCCCTACGATGGCGGCGAAGTTCACTTTGCGGGCAAGAAGGTAGATCTTCACTCACCAGTTGCTGCTGGTGACCTTGGTATCGAAGTGGTCTACCAAGATCTCGCACTCTGCGAAAACCTCGACATTGTTCAGAATATGTTCCTCGGTAAAGAGGATATGAAAACCGGCACACTCAACGAGCCTGAAATGGAGCTCAAAGCAGTTAAAGCTTTGCAGAGCCTTTCCGTAAAGACCGTTAAGTCTGTTCGCCAAAAAGTTGCTTCACTCTCCGGCGGTCAGCGTCAGACCGTTGCAATCGCGCGCTCTGTTCTTCGCGATGCAAAGCTCGTAATTCTCGATGAACCAACCGCTGCGCTCGGTGTTGCTCAGACCGAGCAAGTTCTCAATCTCGTTACTCGTCTTGCCGAAAACGGTGTGGCAGTCATCATCATTAGCCACAACTTGGGAGATGTATTTAAAGTCGCCCATCACATCTCAGTCCTTTATCTCGGCAAGATGGTTGCCTCCCTTGATTCCAAGGAGACCAACTACGACGAAGTCGTTGCCTACATCACCGGTACTAAAGTTCAGGAAGGCCTCAACTAATGTCTGAGCAAGTCACTTCACTCGCAAGCGGCCACGAAGGAACTCTTCGTGATCAAGGCCGTGCTTATGTTTCACGTCTTAAAGCTGGCGAAATGGGATCACTTCCCGCCGTTCTCGGCATCGTCGTATTAGCGATCATCTTTCAAATCGCGAGCCCCTTCTTTATTACCCGCCTAAACTTCGCCAACCTCTTCGTTCAGGCAGCAGAGTTAGCAATGCTCTCCGCAGCACTTGTCTTCGTTATTCTGCTCGGTGAGATCGACCTCTCTGCCGGTGTTACAGCAGGCGTGGCGATGGCGGTCTTTATTGACCTTATTAAGACCCAGGGATGGAACTGGATTCCAGCCCTCATCGTGGGCTTCTTGGCCGGCATGGCTATTGGCGCAGTCATTGGCTTTATGGTGGCCAAGATCGGCGTTCCTTCTTTCGTTGTGACGCTCGCATTCTTCTTGGGATTCCAAGGTATGCAGCTCGTCCTACTTGGTGAAGGTGGCGTCTATCGCGTTGAGACCCCACAGATTCTTGCGATCATGAATAACAACTTGGCTGCCTGGGGTGGTTGGTTGATGCTCGCCATCTGCCTAGTTGCTTCCTATCTCGTTGCAATGTGGGATCGCTCCCGCCGTGCGTCCTATGGCCTAGTCAATAAGCCATTCTCGATGGTCGTATTGAAGCTTGCTGGATTGGGAATCATTGGCGCAGCAACCGTCTTCTATCTCAACCTTGATCGCAGCCAGGGATCTATTCCCATTAGTGGTGTTCCAATTGTTATGCCAATTACCATCGCAGTGTTATTCATTGGAACACTTGTTCTCGACCGTACTAAGTATGGACGTTACCTATACGCAGTCGGTGGCAATCCAGAGGCGGCTCGTCGCGCTGGTATCAAAGTCGTCATGGTTCGCATGACTGCCTTTATCGTCTGCGCCTTCCTTGCTGTTATCTCTGGCGTTTTCCACGCCAGCCGCATCGGCTCTGTCGACGGTTCTGCCGGTCACACCATTGTTCTCTCTGGTGTAGCTGCAGCAGTTGTCGGTGGCGTCAGCCTCTTCGGTGGTCGTGGTCGCCTTGCTCACGCAGCTATCGGTGCCATTGTGATCTCCATGATCGATAACGGTCTTGGACTCCTACAAATGCCAGCTGGCGTTAACTTCCTCGTTCAAGGTGGAGTTCTGCTTCTCGCAGCAACAATCGATGCCCTTGCCCGTCGTCGCGGCGGAGTCGTTAGCCGAAACTAATTCATAAGTAAAAAGCCCTTCGCCTCATACGCGGAGGGCTTTTTACTTTCTCGCCATCGATATCACCGAATCGAGCATCTTCTCTGTGAGTTTGCCAGTGAAGGTATTTTGCTGGCTCGGGTGATAACTGCCCACAACGAGGCGACTAATTCCATCGGGTCCGATAACACTGAAACTTTCGCCATGACCAAACTTGGGAATCGGCTTTGGAATCTCAAAGCCTTGATCGCGCAATTGGGTAATGAGCCCAGTCCAGGCGAAATTTCCCAATGCAAGAAATGATCGCGCAGTGGGCATCAAAAGTTCAATTTCGCGCTTCATGAAAGGCGCGCAGGTGGCCTTCTCTTCGTTAGTCGGCTTATTATCTGGCGGCGCGCAACGTACTGCACAGAGAATACGAGTATCTATTAGCTCTTGGCCATCTTCCTTTGAAGTGCTGGTTGGAATTGTGGCGAGACCCGCTTTATAGAGTGCGCGATAGAGCCAATCCCCTGAGCTATCTCCAGTAAAGACCCGACCCGTTCGGTTAGCGCCATGTGCGCCAGGTGCCAAACCGATGATTAATAACTTCGCATTACTGGGGCCAAAACCAGGAATCGGCTTACCCCAATACTTTTCGTTCTCATATGCCTTGCGCTTAGTTACTGCGACCTCTTCGCGCCATTCCACCAGCCGTGGGCAGGCTGTGCACTTCACTATTGCCTGATCTAATTGGGCAAGTGAATTAATCTTCATCGATCTCTTGAGTCATTTCATCAAATACATCTTCAGCGCCTTCATCGATCGATTCAACGATCTCTTCTTCGGCTGCAACTGTGTCATCCGACACTTCTTCCATTACTTCAGGAATCGGCTCAGATAAGCGCCAAGCGATGCCATCGAGGATGTCAGATTCAGAAGCGACAAATTCAGTGGCGCCAGTGGCAATCATGACCCGCGATAAAACCAGCGAGCCGGCCGCAATGACATCGACTCGACCGGGGTGCATATATCCCAGCGCCGCAATCTCTTCTCGCGACATAAGAGAAAAGCGTTGGGCAATTTCGTGGACTTTTTGGGCAGGAATGCGCGCCAAGTGGATTGCGTGGCGATCATATTCAGTAAGTCCAAGCGCAGCGGCGGCAACAGTTGTGGCAGTTCCAGCAACGGCGATGAGCGTCTTTGCTTCCTTGATTTTCACCGTCTTGGCAGCATCGGCGATAGCATCATCAATATCTTCTACGGCCTTTGCCACGGCGCGCGCACCTGGTGGGGCGGTCTTGAGATGGCGCTCCGACATGCGAACACACCCAATATTGACGCTCTTTGCAGCAACAACGGAATCGGTTCCGATCACAAACTCAGTAGATCCACCACCGATATCCACGACTAAGTAAGGCTCATCCGCGTGCTTCAATACTTTTGTGGCTCCCATAAATGAGAGGGCTGCTTCTTCAGTACCGGGAATGACTTCGACATTAACGCCAAGGATTTCACGAACGCCATCGATAAAGAGGGCGCGATTAGATGCATCGCGGGTTGCACTTGTTGCACAGAAGCGAATTCGCTCGACGCCCTTCGAGGCGATGATTTCTGCGTACTTGCGAACGGCTTCAAGGGTGCGCTCGATCGCTTCCGGATGAAATGCCTTTTTGGAATCGACACCTTGACCCAAGCGCACCACTTCCATTTCGCGGGCAATTTCGCGAAAATTGTCGCCATCGATATCGGCAATCAATAACCGAATGGAATTCGTTCCGCAATCAATTGCTGCAACTCTCACTTATTATCCTTTTTTTCAGTCGCTTCGATCTTCGGGTTACAGCATGAATCTTCGCTCCACCATTGTGGAAGTGCTTCCAGCGCTTCATCACCAAAGGGATTAATTCCCTTGCCAACTGAGAGCGAGTGTGCGACTAACGAATGGAGGCACTTGACCCGAGTAGGCATTCCGCCGGCGGTAATACCGGCAACTTCCGGCACATCGATACCTAGCGCGCTTCGGGCTGCTTCATAATCCACATGCGCTGCCAAGTACTTGCCCGCCAATTCGGGATCACTATTGAGGCGATTTTCCATCTCGGCCATCATGCCGGTTGTTTCGAGCGTTGAGATAGCGCCAGTTAATTTCGGGCAGGTGGCGTAATAAAAGGTAGGAAAAGGAGTGCCATCGCTTAAGCGAGGCGGCGTCTCAACTACTGCGGGCTTGCCGCACGGGCAGAAATAAGAGATGCGGTGAACATCGCGTGGAGTACGGCCCAATTGAAGTTCGATGGCATCGAGATCTTCTTGCCGAGGTTTATCGCTCACGGGGTTATCTTACGGATTTACATTGGTACTGGTGATTGATGAGATCACTCTGCTGTACCAAGGAAGGCCGGTAGGAATTTGATCAGCGATTGGTGCGGCCGGTGAATTAACTGTCGACGAGCTTTGCGGGACGCCAAGGACTACATATTGGCGCTCTCCTGGGTAAACAAAGTGAAGTCGAGTGCGCGCTTGGGATGCGATGAATTGCGGATCGTTCCATTGGGCCAATTGTTGCTGAGCAGCTTTGAGCTGCGCATCGGCATCATGCACTTGGGCGCGGAGGGCATTGATCTGAGCCCGCTGGGAAAAATATCGCTGCATAGGTGGTGCCAAAGTGATGGCAAGAACGAAGAGCAAGGTCACAAAAGTTAGGACCCGACCAGAAATCCCCCGAGACTGCAGAAGCGTAGCGAGGGATTTCTGTTGTGAAGCCATGGTGAATTACTAAGTCTGGCTTAGTTAATTACGCCTTGAATCGCGGGAAGGCAGCGCGACCAGCATAAAGTGCTGAATCACTGAGCTCTTCTTCGATGCGAAGGAGTTGGTTGTATTTAGCAACGCGCTCACTTCGGGCAGGAGCACCAGTCTTGATCTGACCGCACTCGAGTGCAACAGCAAGATCTGCAATGGTGGTGTCTTCAGTCTCGCCAGAACGGTGTGACATCATCGAACGATAACCGGCGCGGTGCGCCATAGAGACGGCATCGATGGTCTCAGTCAAAGTACCAATCTGGTTTACCTTTACGAGAAGTGCATTTGCAGTATCTGCAGCGATGCCCTTCGCAAGACGCTCTGGGTTGGTAACGAAGAGGTCATCTCCGACAATCTGAATCTTGGAGCCGAGTTCAGCCGTCATCTTTGCCCAGCCAGCCCAATCTTCTTCATCAAGTGGATCTTCGATAGAAACGATTGGGTAGTTTGCAACGAGATCTGCGTAATACGCGATCATTTCGTCAGATGACTTCTGCTTTCCTTCGAAGGCGTACTTGCCCTTTTCGTGGAACTCGGTGGCAGCAACATCCATCGCAAGTGCGATGTCCTTGCCCGGCTTAAAGCCAGCAGCAGATACTGCTTCGAGAATAAGGTCGAGCGCAGCGCGGTTGGAATCAAGGTTAGGAGCAAATCCGCCTTCATCGCCAATGCTGGTCGCAAGGCCACGCTTCTTAAGAACTGCCTTGAGGCCGTGATAGATCTCGGTACCCCAGCGAAGTGATTCCTTAAAAGATTCTGCGCCAATAGGTGCGATCATGAATTCCTGGATATCAACGTTGGTGTCAGCATGTGCACCACCGTTAAGGATATTCATCATGGGAACGGGAAGTGTGTGAGCGGTTGGCCCACCGATATAGCGGAAGAATGAAAGGTCAGATGACTCTGCAGCTGCGCGGGCGACGGCGAGTGAAACACCGAGGATCGCATTTGCGCCCAGGCGAGACTTGTTCTTGGTGCCATCGAGATCGATCATCTCTTGATCAACAAGGCGCTGATCTTGTGCATCGTAACCTGATACAGCAGGAGCAATAACATCGTTAACGAAATCGACTGCCTTCTCAACGCCCTTGCCAAGGTAGCGCTTTCCGCCATCGCGAAGTTCTGCAGCTTCAAATGCGCCAGTGGATGCACCGCTCGGAACAGCAGCACGACTGCTTGATCCATCTTCGAGGATTACTTCGACTTCAACTGTTGGGTTTCCGCGGGAGTCGAGAATTTCGCGGGCGTGAACTGCTTCGATTAGTGCCACAGGGGTCTCCTAAAAATAACGGCCTTAAAAGGGTGGAAAGGCGATCTTGGGTAGCAACGATGCCACGCCGCAATTCTATCGGTCTAAGCCGGCCCTTCTAGCGCCTTAATCTGGCCAATCAAGCGCTTATTGGCCGTCCGTAAGGCCGCCTCAGGGTCTAACCCAGCCTTGGTGGCCTGATCGATGATGCCGAGTAGGAGATCTCCCAATTGTTCTTCTGAGAGTTCAGGGTCGATGGCGACAGGGCGTGCCAGATCAAGCTTATGGCCAAATTTTTCAGCTCGATAAATCAATTTTGATGCCAAAGCAAGTGCGGGCTGGCCTAGCGGAACGCCATCGGTTGCTGAAGTTCGGCCTTTCTCGGCGGCCTTAATCGCTTCCCAATTTTCCAGGACTTCATCGCTACCAGAAACTTTTGTATCGCCAAATACATGCGGGTGGCGACGAATGAGTTTTTCGGCAACTTCCGTGGCTACATCGTCGATGGAGAAAGGATCAGATGAATCATCTTCAGCCATTCGCGCATGGAAATAGACCTGTAGAAGTACATCGCCAAGTTCTTCACGCATCGCAGTGCGATCTCTATCTTCTACCGCTTCGATAAATTCGTAAGACTCCTCTAGTAAATATTTCAGGAGAGATTCATGAGTTTGTTCGGCATCCCACGGGCACCCGCCAGGTGAACGCAATGTATCCATAACTTCGCGCAGGCGAAGAAGTGGTGACTGCGACATTTTTACACCTAACTAAAAATCGGGCGCTTACTTACTTGTTGTTACCGGTGCGCTGGTTGTTGGGGCATCAACGATATTTGCAGTTGCTGGATCCCACACGCCGTAGCGAGGATTGATGGTGACTTTATGCGCCTTGGTATAGGCAACGACGAGAGCTTGGATCGCTTCGCCATTTGTATTGGGAATTCCCGCCGCTTTTGCTAACTGAGCGATCTTGGTCTGAATAACATAACCGCGAATATAGGTAGGAAATTCATCTGCTGTAAGTCCAGCTCCGATGAGAGCATGCTTGATCTTTGACTCTCCGCCTACCTGTGAAACAAGTGCAGTTCGGACCGATGCGATTTCCGCTGGAGTTGCGCTGACTTTTTTATCTGCAGCGACTTGATCCAAGATGTAAGAAACGAGATAGAAGCGAAGTTGGGCGCGATTGAGCGCAGCGCCAGTATCAATAGTTGCACCGGTAAGGTCTACGCCTTTGCGATCAGCAAGGATCTGATCAACACTCTTTTGAATCGTGGAGATAGAAATTTCTGTCTTGCCGATAGTGGCTGCGGAGGTAACTTGCCCACAGGAAGTGAGGGTCAATACTCCTGCGACTGCGATGACCGCTGCTAAGACTTTCTTCTTCACTACGTGCTCCAGACCTATGAGTTATTTGGCTTCTTCTCCGGGAAGGCGACCTTCTCGAACATGGGTGTAACAATAGTTTGGAGTACCTCTAGCGCCCAATTTAGGGTGGCCATGTCATCATTTTCTGGCTCATTTCCCCATGTGGGGGCTGCGCTTTTTGCCACCATCACCGACTGGGTAGCTGCCTTGATGAGTGACCCTGGATAGACCCGATTAAGGCGCATCTGTAATGAATCCGGAAGGACCAATGGCGCGATACGGAGGAACTTTCCTTGCAACATTACTTCGGTCAGCCCATAACTTTTAGCCAGCGTACGCAAGTGAGCAACGGCCATAAGGTTCTCGGCTTCAGTGGGTAGCGGCCCAAATCGATCCACCAACTCTTCGCGAATATGATCGAGCGTCTCTTTCTGATGTGAATCAGCCATGCGACGATAGATATCAAGTCGGAGTCTTTCTGACGGTACATACTCGGCCGGCAAATGCGCAGTGATCGGCAATTCAACTTTGCACTCTTTAATTTTAGGGTTCTCTTCGATATAGCCGCTCTTGTAATCCTCGACCGCCTCCCCGACCATGCGCATATATAGATCAAAGCCAACTTCTGCGATATGACCAGATTGTTCTCCGCCCAAGAGATTTCCGGCGCCACGGATTTCCAAATCTTTGAGTGCTACTTGCATCCCAGAACCCAAATCTGTGTTGGTCGCAATTGTGGCGAGTCGATCATGTGCAACTTCTGTCAGCGGTTTATCAGGCGAATAAAGGAAGTAGGCATAAGCGCGCTCTCGACTTCGACCGACGCGACCACGCAATTGATGGAGCTGCGAGAGTCCAAAGTTTTCGGCACGATCCACAATCAAGGTGTTGGCATTGGGAATATCGATTCCACTTTCCACAATGGTCGTACAGACTAAAATGTCGTAATCGCGTTCCCAAAAACCAAGAATGACTTCTTCTAATTCACGCTCTCCCATTTGGCCATGCGCAACCCTAATGCGCGCCTCCGGCAACAACTCTTTGAGTTGGAGTGCTACTCGGTCGATGCTTTCTACCCGGTTATGGATAAAGAAAACTTGGCCATCACGTAAAAGTTCGCGGTGAATTGCCGCGGTGACTTGCTTAGGGTCATATGGGCCGACATAAGTAAGGACTGGGTGGCGCTCTTCAGGCGGTGTGGTGATATTCGACATCTCTCGAATTCCGGTGATTGCCATCTCCAGAGTTCGCGGAATTGGGGTAGCTGACATCGAGAGCACATCAACATTGGTGCGAGTCTTTTTCAGCTCTTCTTTATGCTCCACGCCAAAGCGCTGTTCCTCATCGACAATAACCAAGCCTAAATCGCGGAAATCTACATCTTTAGAGAGGAGCCTATGGGTACCGATCACAACGTCGAGTGAGCCATCTTTCAAACTTTCCAAGATCTCTCGGCTCTCCTTTGCAGTATTAAATCTCGAGAGTCCAGCGACTTTAATGGGAAAACCAGCGTAGCGATTGACGAAGGTTGTCAGGTGTTGTTGAACCAATAACGTAGTCGGCACCAAGACTGCTACTTGCTTACCATCTTGTACCGCTTTAAAGGCAGCACGAATGGCGATCTCAGTCTTTCCATAGCCAACATCACCACAGACCACGCGATCCATGGGATAGGACTTCTCCATATCTCGCTTGACCTCATCGATCGTTGCCTGCTGATCAATAGTTTCGACATAAGGGAATGATGCTTCTAATTCGCGCTGCCAAGAAGTGTC
>CAIXHZ010000156.1 GCA_903919375.1 uncultured Actinomycetes bacterium
CTGATGCACCCCGCTCTGCCGCCGAAGGCGCAGCTTGTGCAATCTGGCTAGCCAATCGTGAATTTGATCTAACGAGTGATGACCCGAAGAAGAGTAAGACAGGTTTGTTCTGGGAAGATCAAGAAATTATTGATTGGTAGCCAATTTAGCTAGTGCCAATTAACTACTCGCGATACCCAAATAGCGATGCCACAAAGGTAGTTGCACCCAAAATAAAGAGCGGAATAGCGCCAATATAGAAGCTACCGCTCACCATGAAATAAGAAACTCCCATGGCGATGCCATTAGCAAGCACTGCTGGTGCACGTCCATATGCCTTTCCTTGAGCAAAGCCTCGTGATGCCAAATAGAGTCCGGCAGCACCCAATAACGCGAAGATGATCACTCCAGCATAAGCGCCGAGATCATGAACGGTGTCAGTAGCACCGCGATAAACCATGTACAGAGCAATTGCCACAAGAAATGCCGACTCAATGCGCAACAGGCGAATTGCCCAGGTTCGGGCTAAAAAGTAGCGGGATTCGGAGAGTGGCATTGGTGTCAAGACCTTTCAGTACAAGGTTTTCTCACATTGAGTTCTCCAATACTACAAGAAATGTTAATACAAAGTTTTCTCGCTTCAGAATTCTTAAATGGCACCAATGTCTGCACCGTATTCATTAGCCTTAATGGAGGTCTAGACGGTCGGGAGGTGAGAAGTATTGGAGAAAAATCGGGTTGGGCGAACCAGGGTTCCGTTTGAAATTTCAGGAAGCCAGGAAACTTTTACACGTTCAATAACTCCGACGCAGTTTCTTATCAACCTGACGAAGTATGTAATGGATGAAGACCGGAAAAATTGGCGGACTTTATCGAATATCGAAAGTGATAAAGAGTTGCAACCAAAGCGCGCAGACATCTCTAAGCATGAAGGCCTATTTTCTCGAATAGGAGTTGCTGTAATTCGGTTGCCGATCACGACTTCTAGTGAAATTGTCATGAACCTAGCACGATCAATACATGGCTCAATAAGGCCGCTCGACTGCTTCGCTCGGATGAGCGAAAATGGGTATTGGATTCTCTATCAAGGAGATGAAGTCGGGTGCCGACGTGCATTGGAGAGAGTTGAAGAGAATTTCTTACTGAGATATGAAGATGAAAAATTGCGTCGGCATATTCACAATTCGTTGAAAGTTAGATTGATTATGAGAAATCCGAACGAGTCAAGAAATGAATGGATAGAAAGAGTTGATAGGGCCTATTACATGTAATTAAGGATTTGCCTGAAGAACATTTGCGATGAGTGATCAACTTCTCGAAAAAACCTTCCCTATGATTACTAAATGTTGAGTTTCGCCCAGAAAGTGGAAATTCTTCCTCAGATTTCGGCAGATGCACTTTCCTCTCTCTATGGGAATCACTCGAAGAAGTATCATAAATAGCGCGGAAAAGTCGAAGGGATCAGCTCAAGGCCCACTTATTGGGCGAGGAGTGAGACGAGAACTAGAATCGTCGACTTCTCTTGGCGATGCCTGGGATATAGGGAAACGAAGAGATTTCCTGGAACACGCGTCTATTGATCAAATTGAAAATCAATCGGATCGATATTTTGCGAGCGGGGATGAGAAGGCGCAACGCGACGACGTTCCAGCCCCGGAGGTAGAGACCACATTCGCCCCACGAGAGTGGTGGCACGAAGTGAGTGAGTCCGAGGTCGAAGCGAGATATAGCTCTAAAAAGAGTGAGTCACACAACGGAGCTTTTCGGACTTCTCATGGGGGTACTCAGGTCCAACGGGCGGCAGATTCAAACCGAATGAAAAGTCGAGAAGAAGTGCGAGCTGCAAATGCTTCGAAAGAGCTCGATCACTTTGGACCACTCACTTCATTTATGGTTGATGAAAGCATTGAAGAGATTTGGCTCAATAATCCCCATCGTATATTCATTGCGCGATCAGGGGTTAGCCAACTTACCAATTTAGTGATGACCTCGGATGAGGTTCGAAACCTCATCGAACGGTTGCTTATGTGGGGTGGGCGAAGGCTCGACCTTTCGCACCCATTTGTCGATGCCAGACTGCCAGATGGAAGTCGCTTACATGTGGCAATCCCAGATGTCACTTCAGAGCATTGGGCAGTAAATATTCGAAAGCATTTGATGAGGGGCAAAAGTCTGGATGAGTTGCGGGAACAAGGAGTATGCAGTGAAGAGGTCTCCCAATTTCTCGATTCGGCAATTTGTGCCAATCTCAATGTGCTTGTAAGCGGTTCAACGGGATCAGGCAAAACCACTCTTCTTAATGCGCTGGCCA
>CAIXHZ010000157.1 GCA_903919375.1 uncultured Actinomycetes bacterium
AATCAGCCTCAAGAAGCGTGGGATCAATTGTCGGCCAACCGGCGAGTGCGATCGCAGGTGCATGACCTAAGCGCTCCCACATCTCCTCCGCCGTATATGGCGCCACAAGTGAGAGTGCGATCGCAATAGCCTCCGCCGCTTCGCGTACCGCTGGATCTGCAGCACCCGGGCCGCTGTCGATGGCTTTACGAGTGGCATTCACAAGTTCCATGACGCGAGCAATTGCGACATTGAAGCGGAAGGATTCGACAGCAAATGAGATGTCATGCAAGGCCTTATGGGTTATTTTGCGCAGCGCCAAATCACCAGAGGCAAAATCCACACCCGCTGGAGATGTGACATCACCAGATATTCGCCACGCACGATTGAGGAATTTGAGTGAACCCGATGGTGATACATCGGCCCAATCGACATCATCTTCGGGTGGGCCAGCAAAGACCATGGAGAGGCGAATGGCATCGACGCCATGAGTAGCAAGTTCATCCGAGAGGCGAACGAGATTGCCGCGGCTCTTACTCATCGCAGAACCGTCCATCAAGACCATGCCTTGATTGAGCAATTTAGTGAATGGTTCGATAAAGCCGACTTTGCCCATATCGAAGAGAACTTTGGTGAAAAAACGCGAATAGAGCAGGTGCAGGATTGCGTGAGTAACACCGCCGACATATTGATCAACTGGCAACCAGGTATCAATTAAGTTTCGATCGAATGCGAGTTCGGAATTATTAGGGTTGGTGTAGCGAAGGTAGTACCAGGATGAATCAAAGAATGTATCCATCGTGTCCGCATCACGCTTTGCTGGTGCGCCACACTTCGGGCAGGAGACATTAACCCAATCTTCGGCGGCGCCGAGTGGTGATGATCCCTTTGGCTTGAGGTCGAGGCCTTTGGCATTGGGGAGTTCTACTGGTAGTTGTGATTCTGGCACTGGCACTTCACCACACGACGGGCAGTGAATGATCGGGATCGGAGTGCCCCAGAAGCGTTGGCGAGAGATCAACCAATCGCGCAATCGGTAATTCTTCGCAGCCTTGCCAAGTTGTTGTGCTTCAAGCTCGGCAATAATTTTTTCGATTGCTTCTGATTTTCCTAGGCCATTGAGTGAGCCGGAGTTGATCAGTTTTCCTTCGCCGACAGTAGCGACGCCAGAAATGGTGGGATCTTCTTCATCACTTTCAACAACCACTTGAATCGGCAACTTCATTGCACGCGCAAAGTCGAGGTCACGCTGATCATGTGCTGGAACAGCCATGATGGCTCCGGTGCCGTAATCAGCTAAAACATAATCACTTGCCCAGATCGGAATACGAGCGCCATTGACTGGGTTGATGGCATAGCGATTAAGGAAAACGCCACTCTTCGGACGATCAGTTGCCAAGCGATCGATATCGCTGGCAGATTTAATTCCTTCGAGATAAGTTGCAAACTCGGACTCCACGCCCGTGCCTTGCACAAGTTCTGCCGCGAGTTCGGAGTCGACTGCTACCACCATAAAAGTTGCACCATGGAGTGTGTCCGGACGGGTGGTGTAAATAGTTACCGGCTCGCTCCGACCTTCAATTTCAAATTGGACTTCAGCGCCGATGGAGCGACCGATCCAATTGCGCTGCATCATCAAAACTTTTTCCGGCCATTGTCCTTCGAGATCTTTCATATCATCGAGCAGGCGGTCGGCGTAATCAGTGATCTTGAGATACCACTGGTTGAGCTTCTTCTTTGTGGCGACCGAATCGCATCGTTCGCACAGTCCAGCGACTACTTGTTCGTTAGCAAGCACGGTCTGGCAGGTAGGACACCAGTTAACGGCGGCATCTTTACGGTAGGCAAGACCTTTCTTGTACATCTCAAGGAAGAGCCATTGATTCCATTTGTAATACTCAGGGTCGGAGGTATGGAGAACGCGATCCCAATCAAATGAGCAAGCAAAACGTCGCATCGATGCTTTTTGCACATCGATATTTTCATATGTCCACTCACGCGGGTCGGAGTTGCGCTTAATCGCAGCATTCTCAGCCGGTAAACCAAAGGAGTCCCAACCGATCGGGTGCATAACGTTGTAACCCTTTTGCACCCAGTAGCGAGCAATTACATCTCCCAGTGCATAAGCCTCGGCATGGCCCATATGAAGATCACCCGACGGATAAGGAAACATATCGAGTACATACTTCTTGGGACGTGGGTCATCGCTATTGCCGGAACGGAATGGGGCTATCTGATCCCAAACGGGAAGCCACTTCTCTTGGACAAAATGAATGTCATAAGCCTCATGCATGAGGGGAATTCTCCCATGCGACGCCAGTCAATTCTTCACTTACCGCCCAGAGGTTAGCTCCGAGGGTCTGGTCATAGGCCAATGGCCGAGCGCGAGTCAATTGCGGTTTACCCCACATCTGACCCAAACCGTCGGGGCCGATATAGCTCGATCCGATCAAATTCGGAAAAGTGGCGGCGCAGAGCGCAGGCAGGGCGCCTTGGGCAGCGCTTTGAGCAATGACTCGAGTAGCAAGATGCGAAATGCGATCTTGAAGCGAGGCTTCCCTTCCCCCCGATTGAAAGAGGTTGGTGGAGGCCCAACCAGGATGGGCTGCCAGCGGAATGAAGCGCCAATTATTCTTAATCCGACGGCGCTCGAGTTCGGCAATGAAGAGCAAATTGGCTAACTTGCTCGCACCGTAGGCTGCCCAAGGCGCGTAGCGACCCACGCCGGTGCATCGGCCGCGAATATCTTCGCGCGAGCCCGTTCCAAATGAACCGATGCGATGCGCTTGACTTGAAATCGAGATTAATCGCTCGCCAATGAAATCCTTAATCAATCCCGCAAAGGCGAAATGACCCAAGTGATTGGTGGCCATTTGCGATTCGAAGCCATCGCGGGTTAAACGCAATGGGGTCGCCATAATTCCGGCATTGAGAATCACGACATCGAAGACCTCGCCCGCCGACACGATGGTTTCGGCAGTTGCATGAATTTTTTCGAGATCGGTTAAGTCCAAGGGAATGACTTGTGCTCCCATTCCGATTTGGCGACGAGCCCGCTCACCACGATCGAGATCGCGCGACGTGATAGTGACAGATGCGCCGCGTCTAGTGAGAGCTTGCGCAGTTGCAAGGCCGAGGCCGGAATTTCCACCTGTAATGAGAATGCGACGTCCGGATTGATCGGGGATATTTGTTACATCCCAGCCCTGGGGAATACGGAGTTGTCTATTCATAACCTAATCGTATGGTGGAGCTGAGGGGACTTGAACCCCTGACCCCCTGCATGCCATGCAGGTGCGCTACCAGCTGCGCCACAGCCCCAAACTTCGAGATGCGAACTCTATCTCATGCAGGCTTATGCATTCACATCGCTATCAAAGTCGCCCATTTGAGGCTCAGGAATGGTGCCGGCATTGTGCTCTACCAAGAACCACGCCCCTGAGATGTGGTTCTGGTGCGACTCCAATATCGACCAAGCAGCATTGGATAACCCACCGAGAATTCCCCATTTATCGACGGGCAATTCCAACAACTCCCCCAAAATGCAGCGACTAGTGCCGCCATGGGTGACAAAGACGATTGTTTCGCTGGGGTCAGAGTCCTGTGAAAGGACATCATGAATTGCCGCAACAGCGCGCGTGGCAACTTCGCTCCGACTCTCGCCAATCCGGCCTGCGGGAATATCTCCACCCGTAAGCCAATGGGTGAAGTTTTCACCATCGAGTTTTCGATTCTCCTCGCCGGTTCGACCTTCCCAATGACCACCATACGTTTCACGGAGTCGCGGGTCGAGAATAATTTCAATTCCAGTCACAGCGCTGAGCGCAGCTGCTGTTTGTTGAGTCCGCTGGAGATCGCTGGAGATTATTTTGGAAGGCTTCAGTGCCGCCAATTCTCGTGCCGCATGCTCGGCCTGAAAGATCCCCACGTTATTGAGTGGAATATCGCTATGACCCTGAAACCGATTGATCGTATTCCAATCAGTTTGGCCATGACGCCAGAGAACAATGCGAGCCATTGGCTAGTGAAGTTAGCGCGCTTCGACGATATTGAGTGCGATACGTGGGCAGTCATTCCAGAGGCGATCGAGCATGTAGAAATTACGAAGCTCTTCACTCTGAATATGCACAACTAAATCGGAGTAATCCAACAAGATCCAGGCGCCGCTACCTTCTCTGCGCACTGGCTTCTCCCCAACTTCGGCGAGCTTTTCAAAGACAAATTCTGCGACCGCATCGACTTGGCGATCATTGGCTGCAGTTGCGATAAGAAATACTTCAGAGAGCAGTAGCTGTCCGGTCATATCGAGCGCGATGATATCTGTTCCCAATTTTTCGTTAATCGCTTCGGCAGCGATCTGGGTGATCTTGAGTGCATTCTCACTTGCTGGCATAGAGTCCTCGTTCTTGAATGTAGCGAGCTACGGATGGAGAGAGCAGGGAGTCGAGCGATTTACCTTGGGCAATTGCTGCTCGAACTTGGGTGGATGAAATGTCGAGGGCATCGATTGCGATCTCATCAAAGGCGCTGCGGATATCACCTGGGCGGGAGACGACGAGAATGCCAGCAGATTTCTTAATATCTGCAGCTCGCTTCCAACTGTCGAATGAAGCAGCGGCGTCACTTCCGAGAATTAAGGTGAACTTATCGCGCGGGAAAAATCCCGAGAGTTGACCGAGCGTATCCACTGAATAGCTTGGGCCATCGCGGCGAACTTCAATATCGAGGACCATTACTTTTTCCTGAAGATCGCTAGAGAGATCATCCAAGGCGACACTTGCCATTTCGAGACGATCATTGCCGGATGCGACCGGAGCAGAAGTTCGCATATAGGGGTTGCCGGTGGGAATGACCATAATGCGATCAAACCGAGTGGCTAAAGCTTCAAGGATATGAAGATGCCCTAAATGAATGGGGTCGAATGTTCCGCCGAGGATTCCAATCGATTTTCCGGAATTGAGTTCTTGGCGCAAGGAGGAAGAAATGGCTTTAGTCGCGATCTAAGCGGAGAACGAAGTAGAGCAGGAGTGAAAGAGTTCCGAAGGCAAAGAGTCCGAAGAAGATCGGTGGCGCGGAGAGATGGCGCACATGTTCGGCTGCTGCAACTGTTAATGAAGTCATGTGCTCACTTTACCCTAATGCCGCGCGCCCGCCCGCTAACAGAGATTTGAATTGCGCCTCATTAAGGATGGGCAAGCCGAGATCAATAGCTTTGGCCAATTTGGAGCCAGGCGAATCCCCCACCACTACATAATCGGTTTTCTTAGAGACGGCCGATGCGTTTTTGCCGCCATGGGCCACGATCGCCTCGCTCACGCCATCGCGCGTGAAATCTTCGAGCGATCCAGTGACAACAAGGGTGAGGCCAGCGAGAGTTTGGGGCGACGTCGATGGCGCCACTTGTCCAGCAAAGTTCACGCCCGCCTTCTCCCAGTTCTTAACAATCTCGCGATGCCACTTCACGCTAAACCATTCGACGACAGCTTCAGCGATGATTGCGCCCACGCCGTCGACATCGGCCAACTCTTCGGCGCTGGCTGAACTAATTGATGCGATCGAACCAAAGCGAGTTGAAAGGGCTTGGGCAGCGGTAGGTCCAACATGTCGAATGGAGAGTGCCACCAAGTAGCGCCAGAGCGGGCGTTGCTTTGCACCTTCGAGTGCCGTTAAGAATTTACTGGCATTTGCCCCGAGCGTGCCATCTTTTTTGCAGAAGAATGGCGAACGAAGGAGATCGCTTTCAGTGAGCGCAAAGAGTCCACTCTCATCGCTCAACAATTTATCGCTCAGTAGCGCGGCAGCTGCCTCGTAACCGAGAACGTCAATATCCAACGCCGCACGTGAACCAATGTAATAAATACGCTCAACTAATTGCGCTGGGCAACTCTGCGAGTTGGGGCAACGTAAATCAATATCGCCCTCTGACATAGCCCGCAATTGGCTGGCGCAATCTGGGCACTGAGTGGGCATGACAAATGCACGCTCTTTACCGGTGCGGCGTTCGATAACAGCGCCAAGCACCTCCGGGATAACATCGCCAGCTTTGCGAATAATGACGACATCACCGATCAAAATTCCTTTGCGAACTACCTCTGAAGCATTGTGAAGTGTGGCGTTGGTGATCGTGGAACCAGCAACCTTGACCGGTTCCATAAAGGCAAAGGGTGTTACTCGGCCCGTGCGACCCACGCTCACTTTGATATCCAATAACTTCGTGGTGACTTCTTCAGGTGGATATTTGAAGGCGATTGCCCACTTGGGTGCGCGGGAGGTAAAGCCCAGTTCTTTCTGATGCGAAATTTCATTTACCTTAATAACGATGCCATCAATTTCGTGTTCGACATCATGTCGGTGCTTACCGTAATAGGTAATAAACACAGCAACCTCTGCACGTTCTTTTACAACTTTTGCGCGGGGGCTGGTGGGTAACCCCCAGCCCTTCAATAATTCATAAGCCCCGCTCTGGCTATCGAAGGTAAAACCAGAGTGAGCACCGATGCCATGTACGACCATCGAAAGTGGCCGGCTGGCAGTGATACGGGGATCTTTCTGACGCAACGAACCAGCGGCAGCGTTGCGGGGGTTGGCAAACCGCTCCTTGCCTTCCTCCTCTAAATCATCATTAAATTGATTGAAAGCCTCGACGGGGAAGAAGACTTCGCCGCGGACTTCAAGCAATTCTGGGATTTTTTTTCCCGTTAGCTGATGTGGAATCGCAGCGATCGTCCGAACGTTGAGCGTTACATCTTCGCCAGTGGTGCCATTGCCGCGGGTAAGAGCTGAGATCAGTTGGCCCTTTTCGTAACGCAAGTTGATCGCCAAGCCATCGACTTTTACTTCGCAGAGCCACGTATTTCCGGTAACGCTTTTGGAGACCCGATCAAACCAAGAATCTAATTCATCACTATCAAAGACATTATCGAGTGACATCATCTTTTCAATGTGATCTCGCTGTTGGAAATGGGTAGAAAAGCCGCCCCCAACTAACGAAGTAGGTGAATCATGTTCCTTAAGTTCGGGGTGCTGCTTCTCTAATTTTTCGAGTTCTTTAAGGAGTGCATCAAATTCACCATCGGCAATAATGGGTTTGTCGAGAACGTAATAGCGGTACTGGTGGTCTCGTATCTGCTCAGAGAGCTCAGTGATGCGATGGCGCGCCTCGTTCATAGGCGCAATTTATTCGGTAGAGCAGACAGTGGCCGAACCCACCACGCGGTCACCATCATAAATAACGAGGCCTTGGCCAGTGGCAAGCCCAAAAATCGGCTGATCTAATCGCGCGGTAATCTCGCCGCCCTGATGCGAGTAGGTGCATGGCACTGGGGCGCCATGGGCGCGAACTTGCGCAAAACCGCGATGTTCAGTGGTATCAACTGGGACTGGACCGCACCAAATTGCACGCTCCCCCACAATTGTCTTTACTGCCAAATCCTCGTGCGCACCTACAACTACAGTGTTGGTCTTCGGCTCGATCCGCAAAACATAACGTGGCTCGCCACCCGCTGCCGGGACGGTTAGGCCTAAACCTCGTCGTTGTCCGATGGTGTAGGTATATGCGCCCTTGTGCTCGCCTAATTGCGTGCCACTCTCGTCAACTATCGGCCCCGCGGCGCTTCCCAATCGTTCGCGCAACCAACCCGCATTATCACCCGATGGCACGAAACAAATATCGTGGCTATCTGGTTTGTTGGCGACGAAGAGTCCCCTGGTCTGTGCCTCTTTGCGAACATCGCCTTTTTCAATATCTCCTAGCGGGAAGTAGGCCCCGGCAAGTTGTTCTTGATTGAGAACTGCGAGAACGTAGGACTGATCTTTCGCTGGATCGACTGCGCGATACATCAAGCGACCTTCTGGAGTTTCGCGCATATTGGCGTAATGACCGGTTACGACACCATCGAAGCCGAGCGCTTTTGCTCGATCCAATACAGCCGCAAACTTAATTTTTTCGTTGCATCGCAAACACGGATTAGGGGTGCGCCCTTGCGCATATTCCGACATGAAATTTTCCACAACGCCTTCATGAAATTCTTCAGCCATATCCCAGATATAGAAAGGAATGCCTATGACATCTGCAGCGCGACGTGCATCATGTGAATCTTCTACTGTGCAGCAGCCACGTGCGCCAGAGCGATATTTCTGAGGATTGCTCGATAGCGCCAAATGCACGCCGATTACTTCGTGGCCAGCCTCATGAACGCGGGCAGCAGCAACTGCCGAATCCACTCCCCCTGACATCGCCGCGATTAATTTCATTTGCTAGTCCCTGCTGCCACTTTGGCGCGTTCGACAACAGCGCCGATACGCTCCAATACATAATCAATATCGTGCTCGGTAGTGGTTCGACCGAGTGAGAATCGGAGTGATGCCATGACATCCTTTTCTGGCATCCCTAACGCCAGGAGTACATGGCTAGGACGATGGACTCCCGCACTGCATGCTGATCCCGTGGAGCAGGAGATTCCTGCCTGGTCGAGCAATAACAAGAGGCTCTCGTTGTGAGTCCCAGGGAAGGTGATATTCACAATTCCAGGAAGCATCGAAGGGCTAGCGCCGTTAATCTGAATTTCTGGAAGCGCGCTCTTCATGCCATCAACAAAACGCTCGCGTAAGGCGCTAATACGAGCAAACTCTGTCGCACTATTTTCATGGGCATAGGTAGCTGCGATCGCGAACGCACTAATTGCAGGCGCGTTTATAGTGCCGCTTCGAATATCGCGTTCTTGTCCGCCCCCATGAAGTACTGGCGTGATATCGACTCCGCCGCGCAAAACAAGTGCGGCAACCCCGAGTGGGCCGCCAATTTTATGGGCGCTAATCGTGGCCGCAGAGAGGCCAAGGGACGCAAATGAGAAATCC
>CAIXHZ010000158.1 GCA_903919375.1 uncultured Actinomycetes bacterium
CGAGTGTTGCTGTAGCAACGAGAACTTTCTTGCCATGCACAATTGCTGGAACTAGGTAGGCAAGAGATTTTCCAGTTCCTGTTCCAGCCTGCACCAATAGATGATGGCGATCAGAGAGGGCATTAGCGACTGCTTCCGCCATTTCGATCTGACCTTCGCGCGGTGCCCCGCCAATAGCAGCTACGGCTGCATCGAGGGCTTTGCGTACATCAGAGGAACTCACTCCCCCACTCTAACGAGAAAGGCCCCGCCGAATTATCAGCGAGGCCCTCGATCTTAACTTCTTGATATCTACATCAGATGGATCATGAACATCCGGAGGTGTTACCGCATCCTTCGCAGACGAAACATGAGCCAGCCATACGCATCTTGACTCCGCAGGTCATGCAGAGAGGAGCATCGGACTTAACGCCACTCATCTTCTCGAAGAGCTCCATTGATGACCCAACGCCAGCCGTGGGGTTATCCGCAGGCTTGGCTTCGATTGTTACGGAAGCTTTCTTACTTGCTGCAGGAGCAATTACCACCACAGCAGCCGGTGCTTTTGGGAGGTTGAGTTCCACATCTGCTGTGTACTCACCGGTCTCAAGTGCGCGAGCGCGCTCTGATGATGTGTGCAGTCCCATTGCAGAACGAGTTTCAAATGGTAGGTAATCGAGTGCAAGGCGACGGAAGATGTAATCCATCATGGACTGTGCTATCCGGATATCTGCATCATCGGTCATACCTGCTGGTTCGAAGCGAAGGTTAGTGAACTTCTCAACGAAGGTCTCGAGTGGAACGCCGTACTGGAGTCCGATCGATACGGCGATAGAGAAGGCATCCATGACGCCGGCGAGGGTAGAACCCTGCTTGCCGAGCTTTAAGAAGACTTCACCGAGTGTGCCATCAGCGTAAGCACCTGCGGTCATGTAGCCCTCTGCACCGCCCACAGCAAATGATGTTGTGGTGGAAGGACGTGACTTAGGAAGGCGCTTGCGAACAGCTGTTGGGTGAACCTCCGCTGCTGCCTCTTCCTTCGCTCCCTTTGCATCAGAGAGTGGTTGACCGACCTTGCAATTATCGCGATAGACAGCGAGCGCCTTGAGACCAAGCTTCCAGCCCTCGTAGTAGACCTCTTCTACCTCCTCGACAGTTGCATTCGAAGGCAGGTTGACGGTCTTGGAGATTGCACCGGAGAGGAACGGCTGACAGGCAGCCATCATGCGCACGTGGCCCATTGCAGAAATTGAGCGAATACCCATTGCGCAGTCGAAGATGTCGTAATGCTCTGACTTGAGGCCAGGAGCGTCGATGACATTTCCGTTGGAAGCGATGTATTCAACGATCGCTTCGACAGTCTCTTCGGTGTATCCAAGCTTGCGAAGTGCTTGCGGGATGGTTTGGTTAACGATCTGCATCGATCCGCCGCCAACAAGCTTCTTGAACTTCACGAGTGCAAGGTCTGGCTCGATACCAGTGGTATCACAATCCATCATGAGGCCAATCGTTCCGGTTGGAGCAAGAACTGATGCCTGCGCATTCCGCCAGCCGTTCTTCTCGCCGATTTCAATACCCTTTGCCCACTCCTTGTTAGCAACGGCCCAAACATCAGAGTCAAGAGTTGTTACAGACTTGGCTGCTGTTGAAGCATTTGCATGCATCTTCATGACCTTGGTGTGCGCATTAGCGTTTCGTGCATAACCGTTATAAGGACCAACGATGCCAGCCAATTCTGCTGAACGTCGATAGGAAGTACTTGTCATGAGTGAGGTGATCGCACCAGCGAGTTGGCGGCCACCTTCGGAATCGTAGGCAAGACCAGATGCCATCAGAAGTGCGCCGAGGTTTGCAAAACCGATACCGAGCTGACGATAGTTGCGAGTTGTCTCGCCAATCTTCTCTGTAGGGAAATCTGCGAAGCAGATCGAGATATCCATTGCAGTGATGATGAGTTCTACGGCCTTTGTGAAGTTCTTTGCATCGAATGAACCATTGGACTCAAGGAACTTGAGGAGGTTGAGTGATGCTAGGTTGCACGAGGAATCATCGAGAGACATGTACTCAGAGCATGGATTGGATGCATTGATACGGCCTGTCTCTGGGTTGGTGTGCCATGCGTTGATGGTGTCGTCGTACTGGATTCCTGGATCAGCACATGCCCAAGCAGCTTCTGCCATCTGGCGGAAGAGCTTGCGGGCATCTACAGATTCGAGGACATCACCAGTGGCGCGAGCAACGAGTCCGAACTGCTCACCATTTTCATAAGCGCGCATGAAGGAATCAGAGACGCGTACTGAGTTATTAGCATTCTGGTACTGGACGGAAATGATGTCTTTTCCACCGAGATCCATATCGAAGCCAGCATCGCGAAGCGCGCGAATTTTATCTTCTTCGCGAACCTTGGTCTCAATGAACTCTTCGATATCTGGATGATCAATGTCGAGAACAACCATCTTTGCTGCGCGACGAGTCGCGCCGCCGGACTTAATAGTTCCTGCTGAAGCATCGGCACCGCGCATAAAGGAGACAGGTCCTGAAGCGGTTCCGCCCGACTTAAGCAATTCCTTCTGTGAGCGAATTCGAGAAAGATTGAGGCCGGCGCCAGAGCCACCCTTGAAGATCATTCCTTCTTCGCGATACCAATTGAGGATCGAATCCATGGTGTCATCGACAGAGAGGATGAAGCAGGCAGATACCTGTTGTGGTGCATTGGTGCCCACGTTAAACCAGACTGGTGAGTTGAAAGAGAAGACTTGGTGCATAAGCATCCAGGTCAATTCGTGTTCAAAGATCTCGGCATCAGCATCGGTAGCAAAGTAGCCAAACTCTTCACCAGCTTTGGTATAGGTGAGAACAACTCGATCGATAACCTGCTTGAGTGACCACTCGCGGTTATCTGCACCAACTGCGCCGCGGAAGTACTTGGTGGTCACAATGGTGGATGCGTTTACTGACCAGAAGTCAGGATATTCCACACCCTTTTGTTCAAAGATAACTTCGCCGGACTTCCAATTGGTCTGCACTACATCGCGGCGCTCCCAGGTCACTTCGTCATATGGATGCTTGCCAGCTGTGGTGTAGATGCGCTCGATGGTAAGACCTTTACCTAACCTCTTTTTATTGTGAGCGCCCTCGTATGCACGGGCATCTGCTGGCTTGTTGACGATAGACATCGATATTTCCTTCTTCCGTCTAGTTAGTGAGTGATGGAATCTTCTTGTACTGCACTGACATTCTTGCTCTTGTTAGAAGGACCTACTGAAGGGGCGGCGCGTAGAAGAGCAATCTCCCCTTCGAAATCTTCGAGGGAGCCAAAGTTGCGATAGACCGATGCGTAGCGAAGATAAG
The DNA here is from genome assembly GCA_903919375.1 of uncultured Actinomycetes bacterium. GTDB lineage: Bacteria > Actinomycetota > Actinomycetes > Nanopelagicales > Nanopelagicaceae > AAA044-D11. The sequence goes on from CAIXHZ010000158.1 coordinate 3,331, forward strand.
CAACTTCATCTAATTCGCGTAGCGGCGCAAGGATTGCCATACCTACGTTCTGTGCCTCTACCTCGGCCTGACCATCGGATCGAAGTGTCTCTTCGACGCGCTGGGCAAGAAGAGCGAGATCATCATCATCCACGGGACGGCCTTGGCATGCCTTGCGAACACCAGCAATAACCTTCTCACGGCTAAATGGTTCAGTAGCTCCCGATCGCTTAACGATTAAGAGCACCGAGGTCTCAGAGGTAGTGAAACGACGACCGCAGGAGGAGCATTCTCGACGGCGGCGGATTCCCGTGCCTTCTTCTACCGGACGCGAATCAACGACTCGAGAGTCGTCGTGGCGGCAGAATGGGCAGATCATTTCTTAACTCCTTTTATTACCTGATCTCTTATTAATGCTTGATCTCTTATTAATGCTTGATCTCGTAAAGACTTTCGGCGAATTACTGGGAAAGAAGTAATATATGGGATGTAATCCGAAGAACACAACAGGTAGGTCGAATTCTTCGGTACGCCCCTATATGTTGTACTAACCATAAACCTCTTCTTGAGAGAGGGGTGGGATTTATTGTGCGTGTCGCCCATGAAATCCTTAGGCGACCGCCGCCTCTAACTCCGCGACGATCAATCTCCCCATTCCCATCATGGCTTGCATGGCGCGGCCAGCCTTCTCGGGATCAGGATTGCCGAGGCACTCGCCGAGCTGGCGAGGTACAACCTGCCACGAAACTCCAAACCTATCCTTGAGCCAACCACAGCGCCCTTCAGAGCCACCCTCTGAAGTTAGTGCGTACCAATATTTATCGAGCTCTTCTTGGTCGCCAACGCTAATGACAATCGAGAAAGCTTCATTGGGAGTAAAGACCGGTCCACCATTGAGTGCCACATATTCAACGCCCATCAATGAGAATTGAACGGTAAATGCTCTGTTATCGGCACCCCTAACGATATTAAGGATTTCGCTCTTAGGCAGGAGGGAGGTGTAGAAGGTTGCTGCCTCTTCTGCCTGATCGTTAAACCAGAGCATGTGGCTCAGTGAAGACATGGTCGTAAGAGTACGCGGTATTTTCCCGGGTCTAGCAGGGTCCAGCAGGGTCCAGCAGGGTTTAACGCGTAGGAACGATGAGCTTCTCCCCCGCCACCACGTCGGTTGAGGTGAGGTGGTTAAGGGAGACGATCTGATCGACGATCGCCGAAGAGTCTCCACCGACAAGGCCGGCGATCGACCAGAGCGTCTCGCCCTGGGCGACGACTACGGTCATGAGTGAACTCTTATCAAAGTGGGCGGCGGTAGCAGGAGTGGATGCGCTTGTAGAAGCGCTGAAACCAGCGCCAATTACTATCATGAGCGATGCACCGATAACGGTGCGAGCTAACTTGCGCTTACGAGACTTACTCATTCTCTGCTGGGAATTCTGGTTCATCGCTACTACCGACCTTCTCTTTAACAGTCTTCGAGGGGATTCGAACACTTGTTCTAATGAGAAATATAGACCACCCCACTGACAAAGGCAAGAAATTTTCGAACAGATGTTCGACTTTTTTCCCAAAATCCCCTACCCTAGAGCCATGGCTAAGAATGCAGATATCTCCGAACTCCCCGATGGCCCCGCTGACGATTCCGGATTAACCCCCCGCCAGCGCAAGATCCTCGAATTCATCAAGAGCGCGACCGAGAGCAATGGCTACCCTCCTGCCATGCGCGAAATTGGCGCTGCTGTCGGCCTTGCCTCCTCCGCCTCCGTCTCCTACCAGCTCAGCGTCCTTGTCGACAAAGGCTGGATCCGCCGCGATGCCACCAAGGGCCGCGCCATGGAGGTCACCGTTCCGGGCGAAGAGAACCAGATCGCACCTGAAAAATCCGTCAACGTTCCACTCGTCGGTCAGATCGCAGCAGGTATCCCCATTACCGCCGATCAAAATATCGAAGAGATCCATACTCTCCCTGAATCACTTGTCGGCAAAGGCGAGATCTACATGCTCAAGGTCAAGGGCGATTCCATGATCGATGCCGCAATCTGCGATGGTGACTTCGTTGTTATTCGTTCTCAGAAAACTGCCGAACTCGGCGAGATCGTTGCAGCGATGATTGATGGCGAAGCTACTGTAAAGACCTGGTCAAAGAAGGATGGTCACTTCTGGCTCCTTCCCGCCAATGACTCCTACGCACCTATTCCCGCTGATGGCGCCGAGATCCTCGGAAAAGTTGTCACGGTGCTAAGAAGTATTAAATAGCGTTCAGCAACCGTTAGCACCTACGCCATGGAGTCATAGACTGACTACATGGCCACACTCTTTGATTCTTTAACAATTCGCGATCTCACTATCCCTAACCGGATCTGGGTCTCCCCAATGTGTCAGTACTCAGCTACCCATGGCTTTGTTGGCGAGTGGCATCGTATTCATCTTGGAGCATTTGCAACTGGCGCAGCTGGACTCATCATGGTGGAAGCAACTGGGGTAACTCCGCAAGGTCGCATCTCCATCGCCTGTCCCTCAATTGAAGATAACGAACATGCAGCGGCCTTTAAATCCATGATTGATTTCGCCCACGCGCAAGGTTCCACGATGGGAATTCAATTAGCGCATGCAGGTCGCAAAGGTTCAACTACTGGCTTAGAGAGCGATCACCCCATCGCCACTGCCTCTGAAGGCGGCTGGCAGACAGTGAGTGCATCGCCTATCGCCTTTGACACTATGCCCACTCCCCGCGAATTAACTACAGCGGAGATCACCGAACTTACCTACGCATTTGCATCAGCTGCTAAGCGCGCAGTCGCCGTTGGCTTTGATGTCATTGAAATTCATGCTGCGCATGGTTACCTGCTCCATCAGTTCTATTCACCGCTGAGTAATCACCGGAGCGATGAATATGGTGGCTCCTTCGATAATCGCACACGCTTTCTTCGTGAAGTAGTTACTGCAGTACGCGAGGCAATTCCCGAAGGCACGCCGCTCTTCGTCCGCATCTCCGCTAGCGACTGGAGAGACGGTGGCTGGACTTTAATGGACTCTGTCGAACTCTGTACTCAACTTAAGACTTTAGGCGTGGATCTCATCGATGCCTCCTCCGGAGGTAACGTTCATAACGCAAAAATCGAAGTAGGACCTGGCTATCAAGTTCCCTTCGCTACCGCGATTCGAGCCGAGACTGGTCTTCTTACCTCTGCGGTGGGAATGATCACCGAACCCGAACACGCGCAGTACATCCTGGAGACCGGCGAGGCCGATGCCGTCTTCCTTGCGCGCGAGATGCTCCGCAATCCGCGCTGGGCGCTCCATGCCGCCGAAGTCTTGAAAGGCGCTATCCACTGGCCTGCTCAATATGCTCGCGCTGCACGTACAAGTGTGAGAAAGTAAATCCATGACTAATGCGATCAAGGTCTGCTTCAGCAAATATCTCGACGGCAAAGGCCGCGCCTCTAGAAGTGAGTTCTGGTACTTCTACCTCTTTGCCATCCTCTTTAACTTCGTCATCAGCGCAGTCTTAGGGACAACCAATGCCACGATTGCACAAGTTTTAAGCCTTGCCGTTTTCATACCCGTGATTTCCGCCGGCGTTCGTCGCATGCACGATCACGGCAAGAGTGGCTGGTTTATGCTCATTCCCATTTATAATTTCATCCTTTATTGCACTGCGGGCGACATGGATGTGAACAAGTACGGCCCACCAGCAATTAAATATTAATTTCTACACCATGAGAAAAGTAACGCTCGACCAGCTCGCCACTATCGTGAAGGACCTCCCCTCAAATCCTCGAGTTTTGGCGGCAGGGAATTTCGCAACACCCAAAGCCCTTCTCAACACTATTGATACGGCGATTCCCGAGTACACACTCCATATGCTCAATGCTCAACCCGGGATTCCGAATAGACCCGGCGTGCTCTACGAGAGCGCTTTTGTTGGGGCAGGTATGCGTGGTTCGGATCGACTCTCGTACATTCCTTCGCGATTGAGTTTATTACCAGTACTCATTCGAGATCACCTCGTTCCCGATCTTGTGCTTTTGCATACCTCCCTCCCCCGATTCGATACCGTTTCATTGGGTACCGAAGTCAATATCTTGCCGGCCGCAATCGAAGCCGTCCGAGCACATGGCGGATTGGTTATTGCTCAAGCAAATCCTCAAATGCCATACACCTACGGCGATTCGCAGATTTATGAGAATGAGATAGATTTTCTCGTCGAAGTAGATGAACCACTCACTGAACACCACCCACTCCATCTCGCACCCACAGCGCGTGCGATCGGTGAAAAAATTGCAGGGTTAGTGAAGGACTACTCCACCTTGCAGATGGGAATTGGGGCAGTTCCCGATGCCGTATTAGAACTCCTCAAGGATCGCAAAGGAATGCGCATCTGGACCGAGATGTTTAGTGATGGTGTATTCAATCTTCATAAAGCCGGAGCGTTAGATGAAGATGTTCCCATCACCGCATCATTTATCTTTGGTTCCCAAGAGCTCTATCAATGGCTTAATCTCAATCGTCGGGTCCGCATGCTTCGTACAGAGGTCACCAATGATCCGAGTCAGATTTCCAAGCAGGCGCGCATGACTTCGGTGAATGCTGCCCTACAAGTCGATCTCTACGACCAGGCCAATGCATCTCGAGTGCGCGGAAAGATCTATTCGGGTTTTGGTGGTTCGACTGACTTTATCGTCGGATCCCTGCACTCTCGC